>JBAZUT010000015.1 GCA_041661265.1 Candidatus Paceibacterota bacterium
AAGTAATAGAGAGATATATAGAAAAGCAAGGAAGAAAAGATGACATAAAACAGTTAAGGCTCTTTGAGCTGTAAATTACCACCAGACGCCCTGTGATGTCCAGCAGGACTCACAGGGTGATTCACAAAAGAAATAAAAATAATTTTTGAAAAAAAGTTGCAACAATTTTATCAGGTAGAAGAAATTAAAGATTTTAAAAGTATGATTCCGAGTACCTTTTTACGTGCATTTGAAAAACAAAAAAAGTTGGCTGATTTTACTAATGAAATTAAAGATAGAAGAATTAAAAAAACAAAATTATGAATTATAAAACATTAATTTATCCGCAAGAGGATAATGTACTTTGCTATTTTAAAGAAAAAAATATTTATATAATGGATAAGCACAGATTAGCTTTGTGGTGCTGGATTAATGAAATAGATAAAAATGACTATAGTAAATATGCATTAATTCACATTGACGATCATTTTGATTGCGGCGGTCCGAAAAGCGTGATTGAAAAAATGATGAAAAAAATCGATGAAAATGGGATAGAATATTACAAAAATCTAGATTATTTCAGATTTGACGAGATAAACGAAAAACAGGCAAATGAAAGAGAAAATAATTATAAAACATTTTTAGATGGCTCATATTTAATTCCTGCAATCTTTTTAGAAATTTTTAACAATAGCAATCTGCATTTTTTTGTGAAGCAAGATTTAGACGAATTTACAAACAATGGAATGAAAGATAATTGTGTTATGAATGGCAAAGTGCCCGATATTAATTATTTTCAAAAAAAATGCAAAGATCCTACTGATAATTCGGAAGAAGGTTATAAAAAATTAAAAGAATTATTAAAAAACTGGGACGATTTTGTAATAAACATTGATTTTGATTATTTTTTTGAATTTTTAAAGGGCAGAAAAGCATATATAAAAAAGTTTTTTAATTTAATAAAAAGAAATCAGAAGAAAATAAAATTAATGACTATTGCATTAACGCCTTGTCAAGAAACCAGATGGAAGGAATCGGAAGATGTATTAATAATTTTTAATAAGGTATTTGATTTAAAAATAAAGTTTAATTGTACTATTATCTCAATCATAGAGTACTGATCAAATCTAAAAAACAAAAACAAAAGCGCGTACGCGGGATTGATGAGGTATTAGAAACTTTACGATCTTACGCCGGAAGAGATAGGTATTGTGGAAAATTCGGACAGATAAATTTTCGTGTGAAAATAGTGTTTAAAAAAGTAGAATAAATTTATGGAACAAGAAATTATATTAAATTTACTGAGCATATTAAAAGAAAAAGGATCAGAGGTGCCGTATGTTGAAGCGAAAGATTCCCTTGTCGATAGAGAAAAGATTGGCGAAACGCTTTCTGCTTTGAGTAATTCTGCGAGTTACCACGATCAAAAATATGGGTATATGATTTGGGGACTCAAAGATAAGACCTGGGATATTGTTGGAACTAAATTTGATTTAGCGACAGCATCTCAGAAAAATAATAGTCTTATTTATCCTCAAATAATTCAGGCGTTTAATTATAAGCCGGAAATATTACTCCAAGAATTTTTTATTAATGGAGGGCGTTTATTTGTGGCAAGAATTAAAAATTGCGGAAATCAACCACTCTATTTTGCGAAAATAGCTTATATCAGAAATGGAGAAGCTAATGGAAAACTTATGGATTATCCTCTTATTTCCAGAACAATATCCAATAAAAGCGTGGATTGGAGCGGTGTAGTTCCTGATGGTTCATCTTTGGATTGGATAGATCAAAGAGCTTTTGATTATATTCGCCAGAAATTTTTTGAGATACCAGAAAACAAGAAAAAACAATTGAATAATGTACAACTATTAAATGCATTATCACTAATAGATTTAGACAATAAACCGAATAATACATGTCTTTTATTCATCGGCAATCCAGTTATTGCTAAAAATATTTTTGGAGATAGAAATAAAATAACATGGACTTACAGAGATGAACTGAATGGTATCGAAGAACGATTATCTTTTGATGATGAAAATCGTCCGTTTATTTTTGGAATTCAAACTGTGTTGGATAAAATTAACAAGTTCAATACGACATTGCAGGATTTGGATTTATTCAGAAATGATGTTTTTCAATATGATTACAAGGTAATTGAGGAAATGATTATTAACGCTGTGGTGCATAGGGATTGGAATATAAATTTATGGATTGAGGTGGTTCAGACCCCAATAAGTTTGGAAATTAGAAATCCAGGAAAATTTCGAGCAGATCTTGATATGGTTTTGTCGGAAAATAAAAGACCGGAGTATCTCAATCCAAATCTTGCGGATTTTGCAAAGGCAATGCATTTAATGGAGAAAGAAGGTGGAGGATTAAAAAAGTCGTATGTTGCTCAAGGCAGAAAAGGGTTAAGTATAAAGCATCGATTTGATAATGAAAGTGACACGCCTCGCGTTGATTTTATATTAAGTGGAAAGGTAAAGGATACCGCCTTTGCTCGTTTTATGTTTGTCTCAAAAAATTTATCTCAAGATCAGGTAGTTATTTTAGATAAAATAAATTCCGGAAGAAATATTCTTCATAAGGATGTGAGTGATGATGAATATGAGTTGGTGAAAAATTTTGTGACAAAAAGGGGTCAAGGAGGCATAAGTCTCAAAATTAACGAGCATTTTTTAAGGAAATCAAAGAAGTACATGGATGATTTTTCCAATACACATGCCAGCCAAAAAACCTCAAGGGAAATGATATTGGATTACGCGAAAAAGAATACTGAATTTACTACAGCAGAGATTTATGGAATATTGAGTGGAAAAACAAAAGAATGGGTTAGATATTCACTTATGGAAATGGTGCAGGATGGTCATTTGGATCGAATTAAAAGAGGTATATATAAGTTCGTTAATACTAAACAGACTAAACTAAAAAATGACTAAAATTGAGGCATGTTTTATATAAAAAGGCTTAGAATAGATATTTCATACCATACAAACTAACAACGCTATAAATCTTTTATGATTCATAAAATTGAAACTAAAGAAGAAAAACTTAGAACCTTAAGAGATTTTGACAACTGGTGGGGTGGTGGGGGAAATATTGAATAAGTTAAATTGTATATTTTCAAATCCAATGTCTCTAAAGATCAATTTGATCAAATCAAAATCAATCCTCGCTAAATCCGGATTGCCGGGTGCGGATTGGGTGATAAATTCAAAAAATATTTACGACTACCTCATTCGCGCGAATGGTGGAATGATGTAGAGTGCAATTATATAATAAAAGTTCAAATAGAAATATAAAAAAAGAGCGTTTAAGCTCTAGGCGAATAATGCTTTTGAAGTATTCATATGTTCTGATATGGTTTTTTCCAGATCCGGATCTCCGCGATAGAGCCGTACGATTGTCAGCTGTTCACTTTGTGCGGTTTCGATCAAGTGATCTGTCGGAAATCCCAAATGGTACAGGGCTATGCCTGTATGTATCGCGCCTCCCAGCCGTCCGCCGTAGAAAAGTTTTATGAACCGTTCCAGGTCTTCTTTTGATATCCAGCAATTCGGATATCTTTGTTTTTTTATTCTTTCCAGAATTTCCAGATTTGGCGGCTGAAGTATGCCGGATTCGTGGATCGTGTTTATTTCAGATAAGATCTCGGGGGGTATGAGCGGATTTTTTTCGATCTCGATTTCTATTTCCGATCGGAGCTCAAGCCGGAGCTGCGCAAGTTCTCGGTTTAAAGCGCTTTCCGGATCGATCTTGTCTTCGAGAAGATGGTCGAATCCACTTATAAATCTTTTCGCTTCGCTCCTATTAAAAATGAACATTCCCTTCAAATTATCTATCTGGCATAAAACCGTTTTGGTTTGGCGGTAGATCACCGTGGAAAGCCTGTTGGCGTGGCTGCTTTGGCAACCATAATATTTTCTTTCTTCGTAGGAAAGACAACTTGATCCGACGCTTTCCAGGTGGGTCCGATTTCCCCATTCCCATGGAACGCATTCATGCGGATTTGAGGTTGAAAGAGCGATCGACTCTTCAAGATCAAAGGGTCCGATCACACCAAAATCTTTTGACATGTTTTGCCTCCGCTTGTTTTAGGTCAATATACTTTCGATCTCCTATTCTGTCAATATTCGTTCGGTTCTGCCGGGACCATGAACAGAAGTGCAAAAAAGATCATTGGCGGGAGATTCAGGAAAATGTTTATGACAGCGACAATGCGGATAAAAAAAAGTCCCGTTTTTTTCAGGACTTATGATGCAGCGTTTCAATGATTATGTTTGAACATAAACAATTTTCTCTATCTTCAGCCGGTTTGCTTCATTCTTGTAGACCTCATTTATTATGTCTGAACCTGTGCAGAAAATCGCTTTGTCTGTATGTTCTCCTCTATCATGTTCCGCTTCAATTAAAACCGAATTGTCTGTTGTTATGAAATGCAACTCCGGAAGGTCCGAGGAATAATATATTCTGATATTTTTTTCTGTCGATTTAAGCAGGTTTATATCCTCAATATTCAAGATCGGTTTTGTGCCGCAGACTATGATCGTTATTTCACTGGCGCCGGAGGCTCTTATTGCATCGGCGATTGTTTTATTGTTCCAGACCGGAAAGCAATTCTCATTTCCGACTATGTGAATCGATTCTCTGGCTTCGACGATCAGCTTGCTTATTATGCGGATATACTCCTCTTGCGCCTTGCTCTCATCGATCTTCCTCTCAAAAGTGAACCATTGCGGAGCTTTGAGCCAATCAAACACTTTATTGATGAGCTTCATGAAAATCGGTTCATCTTTTGGCCTGAATTTCCTGACAGTTTTCAGATCTTTGTTTTCCATTTATAACACCTCTCATAACTCAAGTTTTACAAAGTTCAATTACGTAAGCCGTATGCTTTGATCCGGCTTTCTTTTGATATAAAGTTAATTGAATGGCGGCATTTTGTCAATTCATATCTTTTTTACCATGTATCCGTCTTTCAGCTTGAAGCCGAGCTTTCTGTAATAATTCCTGACACCCACGCCGCTTATGACGGCGATCTTTTTCAATCCAAATTCTTTTTTGGCGATCCTTTCCGCTTCCAGCATTAATTTCTTCCCAAGCCCTGTGTGCTGGGGGGATCTTTTGCTTTTTGCGCTCACCGCGACCAGCTTTCCGTATGTATGCACCTCGCGTATGATCGCGGAATCTTTGAGGGCGGGGAAAGCGGGCTTGTTCTCGTGATCGTTTATTCTCAGCCTTAGCATCGAATAGAGATTTTTCCTGCTATTATCTTCGAAACTCAGGAATATTTCTTTTCCCTGCGATGCTTCGTAGTCTTGGCGGAGTAGATGCAATTCGACATTCCCAACCCCCCTCGATCCCCCCTTATCAAGGGGGACAAAATTATTTCTTATCTCTCTGCATCTTATGCATTTGCATCGCCAATTTTCTTCTCCCGATCTTTTTTCCAGAACTTGCCTCAGATTGGAGATCTTATTTCCTGCGACGATGCTGGTTGAGGGGATATCGCGGATGACCCTGGTGATGCGGACGTAATATGGAATATTCTTTTTTACTTCCATAAGCAGATCCAGAAGTTTTTTATCTGAATATGGTTTATATTTTCCATTTTTCCACCATTTATAGATCTCGGCGTTTTTCACGACGACGCACGGGTATATCTTTATGATATCCGGCTGGAAATCCGGATTGGAAAAAATTTCCTCGAACATTTGCAGATCTCTTTTGAAGTTCGATCCGGGAAGATTGGGCATCATGTGATAATTTATCTTGAATCCGGAATCTTTCAATAATTTTGTCGCCTTGATCACTTCAGCTCTTCCATGTCCGCGTTTGTTTAATTTCAGGACGTCGTCATATATGCTCTGAACGCCAAGTTCAACGCGTGTTGCGCCGAGTTTTCTCATTCTGATAATCTCTTTTTCATCGATATAATCCGGTCTGGTTTCAAGCGTCAGTCCGACAATTCTGTGTTTGGACTTCTCATTCCGCTTCTGCAAAGCTTCTAAATGATTTTCCTTTATTTTGATTTTTTCATTTTTCATTTTTAATTTTCCATCGTTGCATGCCCTGAAGCATTCCGAAACGAACCATTCCTGGTATTTTTCCGGCAGGTATGAAAAAGTTCCGCCCATGACTATGAGCTCAACTTTGTCCGTTTCGTGTCCGGTTACGTTCAGTGACCTGATCCTTGCGCTGACTTGCCCGTAGGGGTCAAAGCCGGTCAGGATCGCGCGCATGACCGCAGGTTCATTGGAGAGATAGCTCTTTGGCATGTTTTTTTCGCTCGGGCAATAGACGCAGGATCCCGGGCATGGATAGGGCTTGGTGAGAACTGCGATGACCGCCACCCCGGAAGACGTCCTGATGTCTTTTGTCGTCAGGACCTTTTCGATCGCCTTATTTTCTTTTATCTTGCCGTTTTTTAGCATCGCTCGGTAGGTTCTCAGAAGCTCTATATTCGTGGGGCACGGAAGTTTATGGATTTTCGACGCTTTTCTTTTCAGTTGGGAAAGATGGTCGGAAAGATTCCCCGTTCTTTTGGGCGATATTCTTCGGGAAAGGTCGTTTATTATGTATTCATTTATCATGGTGTACCGATGTTTATTATATTCATATTTTATGGTATAATAAAAATAACATAATAAGTTTAGTTGTGGCAAGTTAGATCAATCTAAACTGTTTTGAGGTGTAAACATAATTTTTCAAAATGATAGCGGAGTATTTCGTAAATCTGCCATTCGGTCTCATAAAAGGAGTATTGAATTTCTTCTATATTTGGTATGTCCAGGGAACGATAGATTTTTGGAACAAAGAAGCGGCATTCCTCAGGGGAGTGGAACGCGATGTAGGGTTCATCGTGCACATAAAGCACATCACGGAGCCGTTGTTTGGCGATTATGATCTTACGGGGCGGGCCATAGGCTTCTTTTTCAGGATAGGTTTCATATTGTTCGGTTTTCTGGTAACTGCTACATCGGTTGTTTTTGTTGTGTGTCTGTACCTTGTTTGGATAATCGTTCCGCCGATAACTTTTTGGATGACATTCGTCAATCTGTACTATCTTTTTTAGGATATTCATATCAAAATTAAATGGCTTTAGAAAAAAAAGAAACAAAAGAAAAAAAGGAGAAAAAGATTCCCATTGAATTGCTGGAGTGTTCCGATTGCAAGGGGAACAAGGTAACCGAAAATCAAGTTGATTGTCCGACGTGCAACGGCTTGGGCGTTTTTTTGCGGGTTGGAAAAGGAGCCGTATATTACTGGTCGCATGACATATCGGGCATATCCCCGATGCTCCGTAAGGCGGTGAACATTATTCCGATGGTGTTGAAAATGGTCATTATTTTTGCATCCATCGCATACTTTCTGCTCGGAATGTCTTTCGTTGTCCGGATGAATCCGCATTTTCTATATATACTGCGCGATGACATTATGTCCGAAGAGACCGGCTGGATACTGACGGACTATTTTCTTGCAATATTGAAAACAATAGATCACACCGCCGGGGCTTTTAATGTGCTTTTCACTGAGAATGGTTCCGGGCCTTTGTATTTCTGGCTCTCTATTTTTGGCGCTATGGTCATTTATTATCTGCATAGGATAAGGAATGTTGCCAGAAAAGAGATCGATCCGAAGTCTCAGGACTTCGAAGTTTTCTATGAAAGAAAAGGCATGCTTCCCAAAAATCCGGTCAATGTTGCTGAATATTTTTCGCCTCTTGCTCAAAAAACACTGATCGCAACTCTTGATCTCGCACATGGCAAAAAACAAGCGCCATCCTGCTATCATCTCGCAAAAATAATAGCCGAAAATCCGCTTACCAATGCCATATTCAAAAGACTGGAAGTCGATACGAAGAAATTTGTGTCGGATATGGAAAAAATGATGGAGAGTCTACCGAAGAATGATTATTATGAGCAGGACGGTATTCTTCAGGGAACTGTCATGAGTCCGGACCTGGAAAGATTTACGCTTATTGCGTTTTGGGAAACTATGATCGTAGGCCTTCCTCAGGTTGAGCCCGAGAGCCTTTTTCTTTCTATCTTGAGCGATGATAGTATAAAGAAATATTTCAATGATATGAAGATCGAGGTGGATGACATCAGAAATACGGTGGTTTGGGTGAAAGGCTGGTCGGGAATAAGAGTTGCCCTGAAGAGGCCGCGGAGGGTCAAGCATGTTGTCATGAACAGGGCTTGGACTTCGAGGGTGACGCCTGAACTGGATAAATTCAGCTACGACCTCACCGATCATGCGAGGGTAGGGCTTATCGGATATGTTGTAGACAGGGACAAAGAACTCGATAATCTCATGAGAATATTGGAAAGGACAAGCCAGAACAATGCTCTTCTCATCGGCGAGCAGGGGTGCGGCAGGACATCGATCGTAAAGAAGCTGGCTACGAGGATGGTGAAAGACCAGGTTCTTCCGACGTTGAAGGACAAGAGGCTTGTGGTATTGGATATCGGAGCTCTTGTTTCCGGAGCGAAAGCGGGCGGGGACCTGGAGCAAAGAATAAGAAAGCTTCTTGAGGACATGGGAAAGAGCGGAAATATAATTCTTTATATTCCCGATATACATAATATGGCGGCGGCGGGATCCGGCCAGGGTTTTGATGCGTCAAAGGTCCTGTCACCGATCCTTGCGCAGGGAATTTTCCAGATCATCGGTTCGACCGATTACAGGAATTATCATAAATATATCGAACCGAGGGCGGATTTTGCCAATAATTTCGATATGATAAAGGTTGAGGAGCTGGACGAAAAGAACACCATGGAAGTGCTCGCACTGCAGGCCAAGATAATCGAAGCGAGAGAAGGGATCGTCATGACCTATGGCGCGATAAAAAAAGCCACGGAACTTTCAAAAAGATACATTACCGATCGTTTGCTTCCGGGAAAGGCCATAGATCTTCTCAGCGAGACGGCTGTCGAGGTGAGGCGCCGCGGACCGGGCTCGATTTTGAGGGATAAAGATATCATGGAAGTCATAACCGACAAGACCGGAATACCGCTTACGGATATAAATGCGACCGAAGCCGAAAAGCTGCTAGGTCTTGAAGAAAAACTGCACGGAAGGGTTATTGGTCAGTCCGATGCCGTGAAGGCTGTCGCTTCCGCGATCAGGAGGGTTCGTGTCGGGATAAAGCAGGAGAACCGGCCGATCGGAACATTCTTATTTCTTGGCCCGACGGGAGTTGGAAAAACCGAGCTTGCCAAAGCTCTTGCTGAAGCATATTATGGCGATGACAGTGCGATGATCAGGCTGGACATGAGCGAATATCAGACTGTGGGAAGTGTTGAGAAGCTCATAGGATCGTCTTCCGATCTGACGGAAGCGAGTTCCGGAGGTATTCTGACCGAGGCCGTGAAAAGAAAACCTTTCTCGCTGATATTGCTGGATGAGCTTGAAAAAGCCGATAAGAACGTGCTTAATCTTTTCCTGCAGGTGTTCGACGACGGAAGGCTGACCGATAATCTTGGCAGAACGGTGGATTTCACGAACTCTATAATAATCGCCACATCCAATGCCGGTTCAAAGGTTATAAGCAAGATCGTGGTTGATGAGGGAAGCAGCAATGAAAGGATGCTGCAGATGCTCGAACCGTATCTCCTGCAGTACTTTGCTCCGGAATTTCTGAATCGTTTTACGGCCAGGATAATCTTCAGATCTCTTTCAAGGGAAGATGTCGTATTTATCACGAAGCTTCAGCTTGACGGTCTGGCAAAGAGGCTGGAGAAGGCGCAAGGGATAAAATTCATTGCGTCCCTCGAAGCCATTGCGAAACTATCCACTGCGGGATATAGTCCCGAATATGGAGCAAGGTTCCTGCAGAGAACCATACAGGAAAAAGTGGAAAATCTTATTGCGGTGAAATTTCTGAAAGGAGAGATCAGAAGGGGGGACGTGTTTGAGATCAAGGAGCAGGATGTCTAATAAAATTTAATACATAAAAATATGGGTGAAACAATGGGTGTAACAAGAGCGAAAACAAAAGGAGGCGAAGGGATGGTCGAACTTATGCTTGTTTTGACCATGCCTGTCTGGCTTCCGATCCAGGCCATACAGATCATGTATAAGCAAATGCAAGAAGAAGCAAAAAAGAAAAGGGACAGGGAAGGGGAGTAGGGAGAATAATTTCAGATATCAAATTCTAGATTTCAAAAAAATCCCATACTTTATTTTCAACAGCATCGCAATTATTTAAATAGCTAACAATTAATGAAAAACAATGGGCAGAAGGCAAAAGCTTAAGAAGGAAAGAAAAATGGAGGAAGTCAATCAGATGATAGAAAAAAAACGGAAGAGGAATAGAGTGATTAAAACGTTAATATTAGCGGCTCTGGTATTTTTTTCCGGATACCAGGTTATGATCGCTCTTGGCAAGAATAAAAACAATTTTGAAAATAAACCAACGAGCGGTATAGATGAAAATACGGAATCGAAGGAGGATAAGATCGATCAGCCGAATGCCGCAGATGAGGGGGTAAAGTATGAAGAAATAGTTATCGGCGAAGATGAAAATATACCCGATAAGATTGCGGTAATCGAAACTAAAAAGGGAAAGATAAGATTGGAATTGTTCTCAAAAGATGCGCCGAAGACTGTGGATAACTTTGTGAAATTGGCGGATTCAAAATTCTATGATGGGACAAAGTTCCATAGAGTGTTCTCTGATTTTATGATCCAGGGAGGGGATCCGCTGAGCAAGGATAATGATCCTGCGAACGACGGGACCGGCGGTCCGGGATATAAATTCGAGGACGAAATAAATCCATGGAGTTTGGGGCTTAGTGAGGAAGTTATAAAGGCCAATGAAGCTCTTGGGTATGGATATGACAAAAATTTACAATCCCACAAAGTTGATGTCGGTTCTCTTGCTATGGCAAATGCCGGTCCGAATACGAACGGAAGCCAATTCTTCATCGTTACTGAGAAAGCCCAGCCCCATCTTGATGGAAGGCATACTGTCTTTGGAAGGGTTATCGAAGGAATGGATATAGCAAGAGGTATAAAACAGGGGGATGTGATGAATAGAATTTATATAGAAAAGTAAAAATTCCAAAAGATGATGGTTGTTAAGAAGATATAATTTTATCGTTTATGTCGAAGCAAATATTGGTTTTTGGAGATAGTGTCGCATATGGAGCGTGGGACGAGGCGGGCGGGTGGGTTGAAAGATTGAAGTGTAAAATAAACAGAAAAGTGATCTCTTCTGATCTTGAATTCTATTGCGATGTTTATAATTTAAGCATAGATGGCGATCACACCGGAAATTTGCTGAAAAGATTTGAATTTGAAGTTCAACAGAGAACAATAGAGGAGGAGACGATCATTATTTTCGCTATCGGCATAAATGATTCTTGCTTTATTAAAAGTAGGAATGCCTTTTTGACGCCGAGCGGCAGATTCCGGGAAAATATTGAAAAATTGATCGGACTTTCCGGTCTGTATGATTCAAAGGTCATATTTTTGGGATTCACGCCGGTTGATGAATCAAAAGTCGATCCGGTGCCATTGAGCAGGATCGGGGCGAGTTATAAGAATGAATATATAAAAAAATATGACAATATTCTGAGGTCTGTCTGTCTGGAGAAGAATACGGATTTTATCGGAATTTATGACGAGTTCTGTCGGACGGAATGCAAAAAATTCCTTTTTGACGGATTGCATCCGAATTCCGGGGGGCATGAAAAGATATATGATATTGTGAATGGGTATCTGGAGAGGAAAAAGATCGTTTAATTAAAATATGCGAATATGACTTTATATGTATTTCTTGTGGTGTGGATATATATAGTGCTATTTTACTTTGTCATTAAGGCTTTTCCCGCAATGATAGCAGTGGGGCCGATACCTTCGCAAAGAAAAGGCATTGATATGGCTCTGGGGCTTGCCCAAATAAAAAAAGGAGAAAGATTCTATGATCTCGGATGTGGTGACGGAAGAGTTCTTGTCGAGGCCGTGAGGAAATATGGTTGCATCGGGATAGGATATGAACTTGTTTATCCTGTCATGCTTTATGCAAAGCTCAGAGCGAAGATCGCCGGAGTCGGAGGAAAAACGGAATTCAGATGCGAAAATCTGTTCAGCTCGGATCTCGAGAATGCCGATGTCATTTTCTGTTTTCTTACTCCCGAACTTATGGAGAAGATAGGCGTGTATATAAAACAAAAGAAACTGAAAAGCGGAGCAAGGATCGTTTCTTATGCGTTTGCCATGAAAAATTATGAACCTGAAAAGAAGATAGAGCACACAAGGGATAATTGGAATATATACCTTTATAGGCCAGACATAAAATAAGTTACGTTTTATTTTGTTCGGGAGGGAAATGAAAGACTGAGTAAATAAGTCGTCATAATTCTCAATTATCAATGATCAATTATCAATTAATGTTCAATATTTTAATTTCCAAACCAACTTGCAGGTGTTTGAAAATTGATAAATTTAGAATTGATTGAAAATTGAGAATTGAAAATTGTAAATTCTCGCTTGCTTGATTTCAGATGTCCTGTTTTAAGCTAATGATACAAAAATGTTTTTCTCAAATAAATAATTACTATGTTCGATAAAAATTATATCTATGCCATAACGACGCTTGTCGGCACGACTATTGGAGCGGGTATTTTTGGCTTGCCTTATTCGGCGCGGATAGCCGGATTTATTCCAGCTGCCATTCTTCTCCTGGTTTTGGGGTTTATTACGATTGTTATTAATCTCATGTATGCCGAAGTGACGCTCCGGACGAAGAAAAATCTGCGGCTGGTCGGATATTGCGGGAAATATATCGGCAAAAAAGGCAGAACCTTTTCTTCGATCATAGTTCTTTTTTCTCTGTATTCCAATATTCTGGTCTATATCATCATCGGAGGGGTATTCCTCAATTCGATCTTGTCGCCGTTCTTCGGGGGTAATGATTTTACTTATGGGGTCGTGGTTTTCGCCATTATGTCGATCTTTATATATATGAACCTGAAGTTTCTTGAGATCGCGGAATTTCTCTCCGTTATTCTGATCCTTTCCACGATCTTTGGAATAATTTTTAAAACGATCCCTCATATCGATCCGGTAAACTATTATTCATATAATGTTTCGGAATCATTCTTTCCGTTCGGCGTGATCCTTTTTGCTATGGGCGCGCTTTCTGCCATCCCTCAAATGGAGCACATGATAAAGACCGGGCAGAAAAGGATAAAAAGCGCCATTATTGCGGGGACCTTGATACCGATCGCAATATATTTGATATTCATGGCGGCGGTCTTCGGAGCGACAGGAGAAAATACCACCAAAGACTCGCTTCAGGGACTTTTCCTGCTCATGGGAAACAGTGTTGTGATGCTCGGAAATATTTTTGCGGTTTTTGCGATCGTATCCTCATATCTGGTTATCGGAGTAGATCTGAAAGAGACGCTGCAGTTAGATTTTCGTTTAGGGAACGGCAAGGCATGGTTTTTGGCATGTTTTATTCCGTTCATTCCCTTTGTTCTGGGGCTGAGAGATTTCATAACAGTTGTGAACGTCGCAGGAAGCATATCCGGAGGGCTCACCGGCATTCTGATCGTAATATTATTCTATGCCGCAAAAAAGAAAGGAGATTCCAAGCCGCCTTATGTGATCAAGATACCGCGTTTTGCATCTTTTCTTATAATCCTGGTATTCATTTTGGGTATTGCCTCCCAGTTTGCCTATAAGACTTGGTAACTTTATAGATATGATCCCTAAAATCGATTATGAAAAACTATTGAAATACTGGCTTCCCGTTTTTTTGTGGTGTTCCGTGATCTATTATCTCTCTTCGATCCCGGACCTGAAATCGGATCTTCCGAATCGGTGGGATTTTATACTGAGGAAGATATCTCATATGATGGAGTATGGCATTTTGGTTTTTCTTGCATTCAGAACATTCAGGCAAAATATGGGTTTTCGGAGGTCTTTGGCATGCGCGGTCGTTTTTTCTCTCACTTATGCGCTAACCGATGAATATCATCAGACTTTCGTGGGCGGAAGATCGGGAAGCTTCAATGATGTTTTTATTGATAGTTTAGGCATTTTTATGTCAGTTTTCTTAATTGACAAAAAGCTTATAAATGTTAGCATAAAAAAAGAGCAAGACCGCTGAGAAAGGTTTTAATTTTTATTTATTTTCTATGGAAAATCCGTTCGTTGTTATGGATGTGATAAGGGTTTTTGGAATTCTTGCCATTTCGTTTATCGTCGCCATGGCGCTCACTCCGGTTCTGACCCATTTTCTCTATAAATATAAAATTGGAAAACAGATCAGGGCCGAGGGAGACACGCCCATATTCACGGAGCTTCACAAAAAAAAGGCGGGAACGCCTACAATGGGAGGACTGTTGATCTGGATCGTTGTTGCCGCAATTGCAATAATATTTTGGGCGGCATTGTCTGCAACCGGAGATCCGATCCTGGAGCAGATCAATTTTCTGGATAGAAAGCAGACCTATCTTCCCTTGGGCATAATGGTCCTTGCTGGTCTTGTGGGGGCGCTGGATGATATAATGGGAGTGCTGAAGATAGGACCGAAGGGCGGAGGGTTGGGGATCAAGGATAGAATATTGCTCTACACTTTTGTCGCAGTCGTGGGGGCTTATTGGTTTTATTTCAAACTTGGCTGGGATACTATACACATTCCGGCGATCGGAGATTTTTTTATCGGTTTTTGGTATTTTCCCTTGTTTGTGTTTGTTATTGTTGCAACTTCTTTTTCAATGAATGAAACTGACGGACTTGATGGTCTTGCCGGAGGAGTGATCCTTCCTGCATTCGGAGCTCTTTCTGCGATAGCTTTTTCTCAGGGCAAGGTCGAGCTGGCAATGTTCTGCGCGGCTATTATCGGAACACTTCTTGCCTTTTTGTGGTTTAATGTCCATCCCGCAAGGTTCTATATGGGAGATACGGGTTCAATGGCTCTTGGCGTTACTCTTGGAACAATTGCCATGCTGACTGATTCATTTCTTATTTTGCCGCTGATATGCTTTATCCTGGTCATGGAGTCGGTCTCGGTAATAATACAATTAGCATCAAAAAAGATCAGAAAGAAAAAAGTTTTTTTGAGCGCTCCCATACATCATCATTTCGAAGCTCTCGGATGGCCCGAATGCAAAGTTACAATGAGGTTCTGGATAATCGCTTGGGTTATGTCGGCAATTGGCCTTGTTGTTGGATTATTAGGCATGGGAAAGTGATTTAAAATAAAAATGAAAATATAAAAAATAAAGATGACAGATTAAAATTAATAAATTTATTAAACAATCAATGACCAGGAAACAATCACCAAACAAAGGAAATAAATAGATTCTGATTATTGAAATTTGGTTATTGCTTGATCATTGCTTGTCTGTCGGTAGGCAGGTATCTTGATGCTTAGTCATTATAAGATTTTACATTGTCATTTTTCATTTGGATATTTAAATTTTAAATTTTATCACATGTTCAGTCTTATTATCAAAAACGGCACGGTCATTGATGGCAGCGGCGAGAAAAGCATTAATGCGGATATCGCGATCGAGAATGGCCGGATAGTCGCTTTGGAAAAGTTGCCCGATGATGCGAAGGCGATAAAGGTCATTGACGCTTCGGGCAAGATCGTTTGTCCGGGATTTATTGATATCCTCGATCACTCCGACAGTTTTTGGACGCTTTTTACGATTCCGAGGCTTGATAGCAAGGTTATGCAGGGAGTGACAAGTATAATAGGCGGAAATTGCGGATCTTCGCTGGCTCCGATCATCGGAGAAAGTTCGGTTGCGGCGATCCAGAAGTGGGTGGATATCGGAAATGTCCATATCAATTGGGACAGGCCGGCAAAGTTTTTCAGCGAGCTTGAGAAGAAAAAAATAGGACTGAATTTTGGAACATTGGTCGGGCATGAAACTTTGAGGAGGGGTCTGATCGGCGAAGAGTTCAGAAAGATCACAAATGAAGAAATAAAGATCATGGGAAAGATGCTCTCCGACAGTTTGAGCGAGGGAGTGTTCGGAATGTCGACAGGACTCGTATTTTCGCATGCAAAAATGGCTTCCATGGAGGAGATAAAGTATCTCGTAGAGATCATAAAGAGCAACAACGCATTCTATGCCAGCCATATAAGAGGGGAATCCGAAGAGCTTCTGCCGAGCATCAATGAGACGATCCAGATAGGAAGAGAGACCGGGGTTTCGATCGAAATTTCGCATCTCAAGGCTGTCGGAAGGGAATATTGGTCGGATATGCCCAGGGCCCTTGAAATGATCGACATTGCCAATGAAGAGAATGTCAATTTGGATTTCGATATATATCCATATGACACGACAGGATCGGTGCTTTATATTCTGTTGCCGGACTGGGTTTCTGAGGGAGGAAGAAAACAGATGATAAAAAGACTGAAGGATCCGGACCTCAGAGACAAGATCCTCAATGAGATGAAAGAAATGAAATATGATTACAATGACGTTGTGATCTCGATCTGCCCGAGACTGAGGGAAGTTGTGGGAAAGAATATCATGGATATCGCCCAAAAGCAGGAAATGAGTCCGGAGGAGGTTATAATCGAGCTTCTTATCAGCGCGAACGGCCACGTCATTGTTTTTCATAGGGGCGTGTTGAGCGAAGAAAATGTGAAATTATCGTTGAAAAATTCCCATTCCATCGTGGCTTCCGGAGACGCAGCTTATAATATCGAATACACAAGAACCGGAGAGCTTGTCCATCCGAGATGTTTCGGGACATGCACCAGGATCCTTGGAAAATATGTCAGGGAGGAAAAGGTGATAAGCCTTGAGAATGCCATTAAGAAAATGACCTCTAAGCCTGCGACAAAAGTGGGCATCAGGGAAAGGGGATTGCTGAAAAAAGGATATTATGCCGATGTGGTCGTATTCGATCAGAATACGGTCGGAGAGAGGGCTGACTTCATCAATCCATATAAATATTCGGACGGAATTGAGTATGTTATCATAAACGGCAAGATGGTCGTGGAAAAAGGACAGCACACCGGAGAGCTGGCTGGGAAGGTGCTGAGGAGAAAATAAAAATAAATCTGAGTGAAAAAATATCAGCGAATGGTGAGACCTTAATAATCAGGTCGTATCTACATATATTTGTAATAATTTTCAATGTACAATTATCAATTTCCAATAAATTTACAATTACTCAATTATCATTGTAAATTAAAGCATTGATCATTGATTGAAAATTGTCATTTGGTAATTGAAAATTTAAATCTTTCACAGAGGAAAATATAATCAGTAAACATGACAAAACAAGATATCCACGGCGTACTAAAAAGTTTATCTAAAAAATATCAGCAAAAATACGGGGTTGCTGTTTTTAGTATTGAAGCGAAAGAAACAAGCAATGGATTGAAATTGAGCGGCGCCGTTCTTACCGGAAACCAGAAAGATGAATTGCTGCGCCTGGCGGCAGACGGTGGTGTGAAAATATCTCAGGAGGATATCGCCGTGCTCAGCGACTGGAAACAGGGAAATGAGATAGGATGGGGCCTGGTCAGAACGAAGACCGCAAATCTGAGATCGAGGTTTGTGTCGAACGGGATAATAAATGAAAAAATACTGAAAAGGATCAGATGTTCGCAGGCTTTCAGGGACGAAGTGCTCCGTATATTATTAAAAAAAGAAGATCAGCTGCTTGTACAGCAGGGTGATTTGACTCTGGGCTGGATCGATAAAAAAGATGTCGGGATGGATAAGAAAAATTTGCGCAGGAAGTGGAATAATGGCAATTTTGCAAAGAAGGATGAGATCGTTGCCGGTAACTCCGATAAAAGCGCCATCGTGAAAGAAGCGAGAAAATATATAGGGACGAAGTATGTATTAGGCGGAAGGTCAGAAAGCGGGATAGATTGTTCCGGATTTGTGCAGGCCGTTTATAGGAATGCCGCGGGATTGATCCTTCCTAAACATTCATGGGACCAGAAACAAATGGGATCGAAGATCGGACTGAAAGACGCGGAGTCGGGAGATCTGGTTTTTCTTATAAAAAAAAGGAATTCACACAAGCACGTTGGGATCCTGGTATTGAAAGATAACACAAGCTGGCTGATACATGCTTCTTTGGATAAGAGGAAAGTCATCATCCAGAAAATGGATGAAGTTCTTGAAAATTATGATGTCATTGAAGCGAGAAGGATTTTCTGAATAAATATTTCTGAAACAAAAGCTTTTTTATTCTGGCACTATAATAAAAGAACCTGATTTTACAGGTTACGGGTGTATATGTTCGCTTTGGTCATATGAAATGATATTTGAAAACTGTTTCAGGGTGTTTGTCGAACCAGGTATACACCCCAGCATCGTCTATGGTTTGCTGATCCAATCCTTCGCAATATATTTCATCTTCGGCGTTGGCGCCGTATAGCTGAGACTTGTCGTAATCGGTTCCGATCGCTACCATGCAACGGATGCCGAATATTTCCCTTTCGACGAAGAAGTCTTTGACAAAATTCTGCACGCCTTTCGGAGCTTTTTCCAGTTCTTCGATCTTCACTGCATAAAAATAAATGCTCATTCCCATTTATCTTCCTCCTGTTTACCGGTAAGTTTACCGACAGAACAGAATATCATCCAAATGACTTATTGTCAATGACATCCGATCCTCGTGGTTGTCTGCAAGCGGCCGCAAGTATGATCGATATCATCCTATTGGACAAAAACGGGGTCCTAAGGCAGAATATGAATGAGGCTTGGGATAGTCATGGATTGTGGGATCGGGGAGTATCGCGGAATAAAAAATCCGGAAAATGTTAGTTTCCGGATGCCTCAATTCATTTGAACTGCTGACCAGATCGATACGATCGAAAGCAGTATAAGGATAACACCTGCCGTGAGCACCATCGCCGGCCATTCTTTTGTCTTTTCATGTTCGGAAATTGCAATTTGGAAAAATTTCCAAGCAAAGACCAAAAGAAATATTGAAATAATGACCGCAAATGAGAGCATGTCTCTATTCATATTTACCTCCGATTTTTGTTTACGATCTGAATTTGTCAATGATCGTAAAATTATTATAAAACGTAGATACTCTAAAGTCAAAAAATGCTGGATCAATACAAAAACAAGAACATTCATATTATCGGGATCGGCGGAGCGGAGGGAAGTGCTATTGCCGAGTTTTTGGTGATGCACGGGATCACTTCGGTCACGGGACACGACTTTTCTCCAAAGGATGATTTTGGAAAAGCCTTTAGAAATACACATCTCAGCCTGAAATCCAAGGAGAGGGAAAATGCCCTGGATCACCTTTTGAATCTGCCTATAAAGATAAACTTCAAAGAAGATTATCTTGCGGGAGCGGAAAATGCTGATATTGTTTTTGTTTCCCAGGTGTGGTTCAAGTATCCGCAAAATCTTCCGAAGCTTAAGGATCTTTATGATAAAGGGATCATGTTCAAAACTATCACTAATTTATATTTCGAACTTGCGCCGTGTAAAATAATTTCAGTTACGGGGACGAACGGGAAAACTACAACTTCAAGACTGATAAACAGTATTTTTGAAGTCTGGGGCAGGGGGAATGAGAACCCAGAAGTCTATTTTGCCGGAAATGATAGGCAGAATATACAGGTTCTGGATAAATTGGCGAAGATGGAAAAAGAAGACGTTTTGATCCTGGAAACGAGCAGCACGCAATTGATGCTGAATTCCGGCATAAGTCCGTACATAGGGGTCATAACCAACATAACCCCGAATCACATAGACGATCATGGAAGTCTGGAAAACTACATTGAGGCCAAGAAAAATTTGATCCGTTTTCAAAAAAAAGGCGATTTTGCGGTTTTGAACTATGATGATGTTTATAGTCAAAAGTTTATAAAGTCCGTAAAGTCTAAGGTTTTTTTGTTCAGCAGGAAAAAAAAGCTGGAAAGCGGATGTTTTGTGTCTGATGGTCGGATCCTGGCGAAGATAAATGGCAAGGAAACACAGCTATTGAGTTTATCTGATATCAGGATCCCGGGCATGCATAATGTCGAGAACGTTCTGGCAGCAGCTTCCGCCGCTTACTTATATGGCGTTGATCCGGAAATTATCAGGGAAGGTATTTCAAAATATTCGGGAATAAAACACAGGCTTAAGCTTCTATACAACATAAAGGGAGTGAGGTATTATGATGACACGCAGGCTACGACTCCGGAAGCGACGATCTCGGGGCTGGATTCTTTCGAAGGCGATATCATTCTTCTTGCGGGGGGAGATGATAAAGGGATGAATTATGACGCGCTATCGGAAAAAATATGCAAAAAGGCAAAATTTCTTATTCTGTTTCCCGGGGATGCGTCGAACAAGATCGAAGCGCTGCTGGATGGAAACAATATAGAGTTTGCAAAAGTTATAGACATGAATGGCGCGATCGATCAATTGAAAAAATATTACCAAAAAACTGCCATGAAAGATGGCAGTGTTGTCCTGATATCTCCGGCATCGGCGCATTTTTATTCCAAGTTCGTTGAAAATTCCGGAAAAGATCTGAAAGAATGGATTAGATTAGTATCAAGTATTTAGTATTTGGTATTTAGCAAAATATTTCATACTATATACCATATACTTCTTTACTTTTCTTCTTCTATCAGTTCCAGCTCGATCGGATCCGAGGATATCACTTCGTATTCGGCTCCGCAGTTTTCACACGTGATGATCTCTCCCACTTCCGGAGTTTTTTTGTCGGTATCCAGCGGCATACTGCACTCTTGGCAATTTGGCATAAATTTACGATAGTTTATTATAGTATTATTATATTAGAATGGAGTTTAAAGTCAAAAAAATAAGGTACTAAGTACCTTTTGATAATTTTCTTTTGTCTACTATGGACTTCGTTGTAACGATCATCATTATTACCGATATATCTATCAGGATGATCCCTATTTTTTCAAGTGTTTCCAGCTTATGCCATATAGTGGAAAAGTCATATGTTGCAAGTGCCAGAATCGCCAGTGCGATGAGATAGGATATATTTATCACTTTCTCCTCTTTTCTTTGTCGCTCACTTTCTTCCCGGTCCTGTATCCTGTGGAATGCGATAAGCGCCACATTAATGATCATCAGCGGCAAGGCTATTTTCATTGCCAGCGTAGTTCTGTTCCATTTCAGGAGAAAATACATTATCATCATTAATATCAGGATTCCGCCGAATATATGCTTAATTCTTTCGTTAACTTCCATCAATCGAAACCTCCTTTGATTTATGAGCAAAGTATAGCGGAAAACCTTCCCGGAAGTCAAGAAAAAAAGCTCATAGAGCTTTTATGGCGCGAATGCGGTTATTTTTGTACTTTCGGGGATTTGTAACAAGGCATAATATGATATTATCAAGACAACTCCGATAGTTACGCTCGTGTCGAACAATTGGATCAATATCATCGCGTTATGAAATGATATTGCCGACAATGGAATTCCGACATACAATAACATAAAGTTTCTGTCAGGCTTGTCTTTCATTCTTTTTCTCATCCTGAAAGACAGAATAAGAGCGATTGCCCCCATTGCTACAAAGAAGAATGCTAATATTTTCATCAGTAAATCGGGATCTTTATACATAATTGCCTCCGAAGAAAGAGTATCATAATAATGGTGTTTTGTCAAGCTAAGATACGTGCAGTTTCTTTAATTCATTGCACAGTGATCATTTATTATCGTTATGTCCGATTTTAGTTCAAAATTATCAATGGAAGGAAAAGGCATCTGGAGATATGCCAATTTTTACCGTGAACTTATCAGGCCCAAGAACAGGCTTGCGCTGGCCGACGGAAGCACCGAAGAGCTTGAGAACGGATCGATCAACGATATGGCGGGCGGGCGCGTATTTTTCAAGAGAGAAGATATGAACGAAACTGAATCATTGAAAGGCAGAAGTCTTGCATACCAGATCTCACTTGCAAAGCGGGATGGGCTGCGGGAGCTGGTTATCTCAACTTCCGGAAATGCAGGAATAGCCGCAGCGGCATATTGCCGGAAAGCCGGAATTAAATTGTATATTTTCATGTCTTCCGAAACCGACAGCGAAAAGATAGCGTCAATGCAAAAATATGATCCGATAATTATCAGATCGAATAGGGCCATGCGGTTGGCGAATTATCTGTCCGCCAAAAAAAAGATCCGAAATCTTCGCCCGTCGAGGGATGACAGTTCCATCGAAGGCTTCAAGTCGATCGCATTTGAGATATATGAACACCTGGGGGAAGTGGAAGCTATCTTTACGTTTGTAACAAGCGGAAGCTCTTTTGTCGGAATTGGAAGTGCATATGAATATCTTCTGAAATCAGGAGAAATAAAGAAGCTGCCTAAACTATTTGCAGTGCAAAGCGGAGGAATATTCTCCATTGCACGAGAATTTGATAAAATAGACAATACTGGACCGGAAGATGATAAAATTGCCGGAAAACTGGGGGTGAAGGAAACAAGGCGGAAGGAAGAAATAATCGATTTAATAAAAAAAAGCGGTGGCGGAAGTTTTTATGTTGCCGGATCCGAAATGGAAAACGCCTGCAAAACTCTGGGATCCTGCAAAATTCATACATCTCCGGAAGGTTGTGCAAGTTTTGCAGCGCTGCTCCGATGGTCGAAAGCGGAAAAATTCAAGAAAGCGGTTTGCGTGTTGTCCGGGAAAGCGCGGGGAAATGCTGCTGACATCGATGAAAGCAGTGTTTATACAGCGGAGAGTTTTGAGGAAGTGGATGAAGTAGTAAATAAAAATGTAAATATCAAAATGGAAAATGGAAGTGCAAAAATATAAAAATTAGAAACATTTTTAATTTTTATCTGTCATTTTTATTTTTGATGTTTAAATTTTACATTCCCGATAAATTTATTATATTGCGATATAAAATAATGAAAATAACTAAAGGAAAGAAAATCAGTAATAGGCTTGACTTCGGTCCCGTGTTTTTTGTTACGCCGAATCCGAACAGGGCGGTCGGACTTGAGAAGGGTATAAAGAACTATCACATCATATGTTCGCACTATCTCGATATCATCGAATATCTCAGGGAGGACGGTGTTCCGGTCCTTTGCCTTAATGACGATATGATCAAAAATACCGGAAAACTGCTGGAAAATGAAAAAGTTTTGAATTATATAAAAGCGCAGTCCAAAGGAGAGGTTCCAAATGTAGTTACGTTTAAACCGAGTCCGAAGATCGAAAAAATATGCGAGTTGAATAAATTCAATCACGCTGGAAATGATTGGCGGCTGAACAGGAAATTTGAAAATAAGATCAATTTTGTGGACATATCGGGCAAGCTGAACATACCCAATGCCGGAAGCCGGGTTGTTAAGCTGGGAGACTTTGAAGTAGTAAAAGATTATTTTGAAGGAGGTGCAAAATGCGTCATACAGCTTCCGAGGGGATTTTCCGGAAATTCCACATTCCTTCTGGGTAGCAGGGAGGATTTCGACCGATTGGCGGAAAAATTGGGCGGACGAAGCGTGAAGATCGCAAAGTATCTTGCGGGGGAGACTTTCACCATAAACGGATGCGTCGCCAAGGGGGATGTCTTTGTTGGAAAGCCCATATACCAGATAACGGGTTTTACTGATTTTAATGGAAATAATATGGGCACTTCGGGAAATGACTATGCATATTCCGTCACGCTTGGGCCGGAGGCAAGAAAGAAAATATTCGATTATACAAAAAAGATCGGAAAATATATGAGTCGGGAAGGATATAGGGGAATATTCGGGCTTGATTTCATTGTGCCGGAGAACGGCGAGGTTAACCTTATCGAGATAAATCCGAGGCTTGTCGGTTCAATACCGGTATATACGAAACTTCAGATCGAGAGCGGGGAGTTCCCGTTCCTTGCCATGCATCTTGGCGAGTTCATATATGGAAAGAACTCAGCGGGTTCCCGGCCTGAACAGTCCTATACGGTTTGGCGAAAAGAAGATAACTTCAGTGCGTCTCAGCTGATCCTGAGGAATACGGGAAAAAGACCTCTTATTTTGGATAAAGCTGTGTCATCGGGAATATATAAATTGGAAAAAAGGAAGCTGGTATTCTCCGGAAAGGGTTATTTTATCGGAGCAAGGCTTGGCCGGGACGAAATCCTTATCCAATGCGCATCGCAAGGGAGTCTGATCAATCCGGATATGGAGTATGCCAATATCCAAACAAGCTATGGTATAATGAAGGAAAAGGGATTTGATGAAGGGTTTTCGGATATCATCGGCCTCGTGCAGGACCGGATAAAACTAAAAGAAACAGCCTAACAGCTTCTATGAAAAAAAATAGCGCGGATAAAATTCTGATAATCGACATATTGTTTTTGCTTGTTTTTGGTCTTATCGTGATCTCAAGTGTTAGTGTTGTGATAAGCTATAATAATTTCGGATATAATTATTATTATCTGACGCATCAATTTCTATATGGAATGGCTCCGGGGGTTTTGCTTATGTTCATATTGAAGGATGTGGATTATAAAAATTATAAAAAATATGCGCATCTGTTCTTTTTTGCGGCTATATTTCTTCTCGTGATGGTTTTTTTGCCGGGATTCGGGCTTGAAACAAAAGGGGCAAGCAGGTGGATCGTTGTGGGAGATTTCAGTTTTCAGCCGTCCGAACTGGCCAAGCTCGCGTTTATCATATATTTTGCGAACTGGCTTGCCATGAAGGAAAAAGATCTGAAAAACTTCGAGAAAGGATTCTTGCCATTCGTCCTCATAGTGGCCCTTGTGGCACTGCCGCTTATTTTGCAGCCGGACATCGGAACAATGATGGTGATCGGCGCTGTCGCCCTTGCAATGTTCATCGTCGCCGGAGCCAATATCAGGCATCTGCCGTTGCTTTTTGCCGGCGCGGTCTTGGCAATTTTTTCTTTGATAAAACTGGCGCCCTACCGCGTTGACAGGCTCATGGTTTTCCTGCATCCGGAGTTGGACCCGAAAGGGATCGGCTATCAGATAAATCAGGCTTTGCTTGCTTTGGGGTCCGGCGGTTTTTTCGGTCTGGGTTATGGACATAGCAGGCAAAAATTCAATTATCTTCCCGAACCGATGGGGGATTCGATCTTCGCGGTGATCGGGGAGGAGCTGGGACTTTTCGGACTTATGATAGTGATAGCCTTGTTCGTTGTTTATGCAAAAAGAGGTTTTGAGATCGCCAGAAATGCTCCTGATAATTTCGGAAAATTCACCGCATTTGGCATTACTTCATGGATCGCATTTCAGGCATTTATCAACATTGCCGCCATAACTTCGCTTGCTCCCCTAACAGGGATCCCTCTCCCGTTCATAAGCTATGGAGGGTCTTCTCTCGTTGTTTCTCTTATGGGAATGGGAATTCTGCTTAATATTTCGAAACATTCCGCAAAACATAACACGAGAAGGGTGTTTTGAAACGGATCGATACGAACCTTTTTATAAATAAATTAATTAAAATCTATGAGAGTGTTATTTGCAGGTGAGCCGACGAAAGGCCATCTCTATCCGATAATCGCAGTCATTGAGAAATTGAGGGAGGAAGCCGAAAAAAATTCGGAAGATGCGGAGTTTATGCTTATAAGCGTCAAAAGCGACGTGTTGGGAGACATTTTCGAGGAAGCCAAGGTGCCATACAAGGTCATATTGGCTCCGATTTCCACAAAGCCCAATCCTCTTGGGTCCTTGATGATGCCGGTCGGTTTTTTTCAGGCATTGTGGTATCTTTTCAACTATATGCCCGATGTGATATTCACGAAGGGCGGCTATGTTTCGATCCCGGTCGCGATGGCTGCCTGGATCCTGAGGATCCCGATAATGATACATGAATCGGATTATGATCCTCAGCCGGTCGATAAATTTCTGGCAAGGTTCGCAAAAAGGATCGCTATTTCATTCGAGCGTACCAGCGAGGTATATAAATCTCCCAAGAAGGTCGTTTTTACGGGCAATCCCGTCCTCAGTGTCATTTCGGGAGGAAACAGGGAGGCGGCACGGAAAGAATTTGTGCTGAGCGAAGGAAAGCCGACCATCCTGATCCTTGCCGGAACCCTTGGCGCAAAACTCATAAATGATCTTGTGATCGAAGTTCTGCCGCAACTTCTTGAAAAATATCAGATCATACATCAGTGCGGCATCGATAACTATGACAAAATAAGGGCGCTTGTGGAAAAAATGAATATTCATAATCTGAATGATTATCATCTTTTTCCGTTTTTCAGGAATCGGGCGGCGAATGCCTATGCAGCATGCGATCTTGTTATAAGCCGTGCCGGAGCAAATACGGTTTCCGAGATCATGACGGTCGGAAAACCTTGCATCCTGATCCCGCTTTCTACGGCAGTCAGCGACGAACAGACCAAAAATGCGTTTTTCTATTCCGAAACCGGAGCAGCGATACTTGTGAGTGAAAAGAACCTCAAACCGAATCTGCTTCTGAGCATAATCGCAGAGGTTTTCACCAGCTCTCTGAAGGCTCTGGAAATGGAAAGGGCTGCAAGGAAAATGGCGCATCCCGCTGCTGCAGAAAAGATCGTGCAAGAGCTGATGGATATTTCAAAATAATTTCATTTATCGACAAAGTGATGGATTTGGATAAGGTAAAAAAAATACATTTCATTGGAATAGGCGGGATCGGGCTTTCTGCGATCGCAAAGCTGATGAAAAAAAAGGGGAAAGACGTCAGCGGATCGGATCTTGCCCGGTCTTTGATGACGGAAAAGCTTGAAAAGATGGGGATAAAAATATCGATAGGGCAGTCTGAACAGAATATCGCTTCGGATGTCGACCTTGTTATATATACGATGGCGGCGGCAAAGGATAATCCCGAGCTGAAAAAAGCGCGTGCGATGAACATAGAGGCGATAAGTTATCCTGAGTCGTTGGGGATGGTTTTCAACAAAAAATTCGGGATCGCGGTATGCGGAACTCACGGGAAGTCGACCACGACTGCAATGGCCGGACTCCTTCTTGATGACGCCGGGATCGATCCTACGGTCCTTGTCGGAAGCATTGTTCCGAGATTTGACAGCAATCTCCGTGTTGGCAGTGGAAAGCATATGATCATCGAAGCGTGTGAATATGAAAGAGCGTTTCTGAATTATTATCCTGAAATGATAATTCTGAACAACATCGAGCTCGATCACACGGATTATTATAAGGATATAGATGATTTCAGGAGCGCTTTTGAGGTGTTCGTCGGACATTTGCCGGAAGACGGGGTTTTGATCGCGAATGGGGACGATATTGAAATATCAAAGATCAAATATCAAATATCAAAAATAAGGAATAGAAATATAAAGATATTGAATTTCGGATTGGATAAAAGCAATGATGTAATGGGGTATGATATTGTGCCCGGAGAAGGGAAGACGGAGTTCAAAGTGAGTTTCAGGGGGAAGGATCTCGGAGAATTCGTTTTGAAGATCCCCGGGTCTTTTAATGTCTATAATGCTTTGGCCGCGGCTACTCTCGGACTGGAACTTAATATTCCAGTCGATATAATAAAAAGGTCTCTGTCGGATTACTCCGGGATCTGGAGAAGGTTTGAGATCAAGGGAAACTATCATCCCGCCTCCGCTCCCGAAGAGCTTTGGCAAGGCAAGGGCGCATTGGTTATTTCCGACTATGCCCATCATCCGACAGCGGTGAATTCGACTATAAAGGCAGCAAGGGAATTCTATCCGGGACGCAGGATCTTTGCTGTTTTTCAGCCCCATCAGCACAACAGAACAAAAAGGCTCTATAATGATTTTTTGAACAGCTTCAACTCCGCCGACTTGGTCATTCTTTCAGAAATATTCGATGTGGCCGGCAGGGAAGAAAAAGGAGATCAGAATGTCAGTTCGCTTAATTTGGCGAATGATATAAGAGATCAGAATAAGGATCTCGAGGATAGGGTATTTTATGCGAAAGACCTTTCTGAAACTCGGAAGCTTATTGATGAAAAAATCAGACCGGATGATATTCTCCTGGTCATGGGAGCTGGGGACATATATAAGATCGCGGATGATCTGATAAAAAAGTAAATGGCTATATGAACAAAATAATTCTAGCTATTTTATCGATATTGATTCTGGCAGTTATTGCTGGTATTTTTTTTGCTAAAAGAGGTCAACAGCCATTGCCAATCACTGCTTTGACTCCAACAATTGTGAATCTCGGCTCTGATAGTGACGTGCAAGATTTGAGTGCCTTGCCAAATTCTAAAGCAAAAACTGTAATGGTCTTTGGGGCCACGGTGGATTCTGCTTCTTATAGATATCCGGGCCATTGGTATGGATCTATTGATGAAGAGGCGTCAAAAAGAGAGATCGATGCTATGGTGGAAATGGGCATAGATTTTTTCCGGATAGATGTCCGTAGTGAGACCCTCGGTTATGCCGAAGAAATGAAAAAACTTGATAATATTGTGACTTATGGGCGTTCAAAGGGCCTTAGAGTTTATTTCGGCGTTTTTGGAATGGAAACGTGGATGGCGTCATGGCTGGATATGTTTTGGACATATCCCAATGGCGGAGGAGGCAAGGCATCGTGGGATGATTTCAGGAAAATGTATACTGGCGAGGTTGACACTATCATGAACCGCTATAAACCTGATTATATCATGATCATTCCCGAAGCAAGAAGAAATATCGGAAATCAGGTAAATTCGGTCAGAACCGTGGATGAGTGGGTTATTTATACAAAAGAGCTGGCGGCAAAGATTAAAAATATTTCCCCAAGTACAAAAGTTGTTTTGAATGAAGTAGTAAGGTCGGAAGACAAAAATTCAAGTGTGGATTATGTCGGGGCGATCATGAAAGATAATGATAAAAATATAGACATAATCGGCATCGATCCTTATTCTCCGGAAGAATTGAACGACGAGATGAGCACTGTAACGCGGCTTGCCGAGCGATATAAATGGCATGGACGGTTGCGAATAGGAGAAACCAACATATTCAACGTAAAAGATGATGACTATCAGAAGAAATATTTTGAAACGGCCATTGACCTGGCGATAGAAAACAATTTTGAAGGTTTCGTTGTCTTCTATTTTCGGGACATTCCGGGACAAACGGATAAAAGAGGAATATTGAACAATGATTTCAGCAAGAAGCCGGCCTATGAGGTGATCAATAAAAAAATAGAAAGTATCAGGCAATCAGAATAATAAGCAAAAAGCCGGACACGAGAAAAACCTACATTTAATTATATGAATAAAAAAAATAGGGATTAGCCCTATTATCGATCTTGTTTTTCGGTCTTATCTTTGTTTCTTTTTATGACATCTTCCATTTCCATTCCCGGAATTGTTATTCCGAGCAATTTTGCCGCAGATGCTTTGGCCCACC
The DNA here is from genome assembly GCA_041661265.1 of Candidatus Paceibacterota bacterium. Classification (NCBI taxonomy): domain Bacteria; kingdom Bacillati; phylum Minisyncoccota; species Minisyncoccota bacterium. Next base: position 29,254 of record JBAZUT010000015.1, read on the forward strand.
AATCTGGATCGTTTACATCTGTATTCTGAAGCTCGGTGACCCTTCTCTGGCTTTCCATTTCAAGAAGCTTCTGAACGGCAGCATCGTTCTTTCTCTGATATTTGGATAATATTGCCACGATCTGGTCGAAAGTTTTTTTTGAAATTTCTCCCGGAAGAATATCCGCAATCTCCTTTGCGACCTTTTTGACTTCTTCCAGTCTCAACCTGTCCAGTTCCTCGTTTATTTTTCGTGAGTTTTCGAGGATCTTTTTCCTGCTTTTCTCAAGTTTCTTTCTGATCTCGTTTTCGCTTTCTTCCATATAAAGCCTCCATTTATGAATATATCCTAATAAAATATATAATTAAAGTCAAATGGCCATTCGGAGCAACAGGGGAAAGATGCGATATTATGGAATAAGAAAAAAGGATCAATAAATGATCCTTAGATTTCTTGGTATTTCAGCGAGGAAATGGAATTTCTGTTTATTTCAAACACGATATCGGCTTTTTTTATTCTCAGATAGAGATATCCGGAAGCGGCCAGAGCTATCATATATGCAACAGTTATTATTGATTCTCTGATCATTCGCTCATTCCCGATGCCATTGATCTCTCCATGGACAAGAACAGCTAAACCTGCTATCATTATTCCCATGGAAAACAATATCAAGTTTGTTACTTTTATTTTCAAATTTTAGCCTCCGTTACTAAGCTAATTTATTATATGCAAAGTGTCAAATCTTTAAATATCCAAAAAAACGTATCTCTTTCAAAATACACCTCTTTCAGGATCGGCGGCGAGGCCAAGTTCTTTTGCATTGCCAAAACCAGTGAGGAACTGCGGGAAGCTTTGGAATTTGCCGATAAGAACAAAATTAAGCATTTCATCCTGGGCGGAGGGAGTAATCTTCTGGTTGCGGATAAGGGCTTTGACGGCCTCGTGATCAAATATGGCATTTCCGGCGCAAAATATCTCGGAGATGAAATTATCGAAGCGAATGCGGGAACTTTTCTTACCAGTTTGATCACCGAAGCTATAAAAAATAATTTAAAAGGTTTGGAATGGGCTGCGGGAATTCCCGGAACGGTCGGAGGAGCGATCTGCAATAATTCCGGCGCATACAGATCTTCAATGTCAGAAAATATCATTGAGCTGAATGTTCTCGAAAGAAATGAAAGATCAGGATCATGGATTGAGAAGAAAATGAAAAAAGAAGATTGCGTTTATGAATACAGAAATAGCATTTTCAAACAGAACAAAAAATATATCATTCTGAAAGCGAAATTCAAACTGGAAAAGGGGAATGCTGAAGAAAGCAAGAAGCTCATTCTGGAACACATAGGCGATAGGGCGAAAAAACAGCCCCTCTCTTTTCCGAATGCGGGATGTATTTTCAAGAATCCCGTAATGGATGAAAAATATATGGCAAAAGCCTTTGAGGAATATCCTGAGCTGAAGAATATTTCAAAGGGGCGCTGTATTCCTGTCTGGTGGTTCATTAATACGCTCAAGCTTTCCGGAAAGAATATCGGCGGAGTCGAGATCTCTGAAAAGCACGGGAATTTCCTGATAAACACCTCGAATGGCAAAGCGGAAGACGTTGTCATTCTCATTAGTCTCATCAAGCAGAAAGTCAGGGACAATTTCGGCGTCCAGCTTCATGAAGAGATCGAATATGTCGGGTTCTGATTTTTCCTACAATAAAGTTTTCTTCGAAGAGAACCTGCCTGCCGGCAGTGATTTAGAGGTATGTTGAGTTTCTGATTATCTTTTGCAATTTCACACACCCCTGGCCCCTCTCGAGAGGGGATTTGTTTTGAATCATACTTACGTGATACTGAATGCTACATGCTCATCTTGTATTTGACAATCTCCTTCGTTTCGATGACAATCAAAATATAGTCGGAGGTATAAAAAGTGAAAAGTAAAATAAACATACTAAAAAAAGAAAGCAAGAATCTGGCAGGTATGCTGGAAAACGAAATAAGCGCGCTGGTACTCTTCATTTTCCACGGAAATGAGAATTTTGTTTTTGAAGAGATCTTCCCGTTTGAATTTCCGGAGCCGAAGCTGGGAGGGATAAAGGAAGAGGATTTTACGCCAGCTGGCCACCTGCATGACTATTCGCCTAGAGAAATAAAAGAAACATTGGAAAATTCCGAATTGAAAATGGAGGTAAGCGCCGAGAAACTGTTGGAATCGATAAATGTCCTTGAGAGAACAGGTTACATCGAAGAGACGGGCATGTCTCGCGGAAAAGCAGAAAGACGATATGTCATCACTGAAAAAGGATACATGCTCGCGCGATTTCTCGGATATTCCATGCAATATCCCGGCCAAAATAAAAGGCAAAAACGCGATCGTCAGTTCTAATTTGCCTCTCCGTAGCCTGAGCGGAAGCGGGTCGAAACCTAAGCAGAGAAGTAACTACCCTTCTCTTTTTTATTGCTTATGCGAATTTGACATCTTTGCTTTAAATCACTATTCTTAAACAGCGGAGAGTATTTCTTTGTAAATATAAAGGCTCTTTGAAAATAAAATACAAAAAAGGATGTGAAAAAATGGGAAACATAATAGTAGAAAAAGTAAAAGGCGGGTGGAACGGGATCTTATTCATCTTGTACCTTTTGTGCCTGTTTCTTTGGGCGATCGGATTTATATATGGCATAGTCGCAGCAGTTCTTATCTCGATAGCTCTGGCGATGAACTACGGTTTTCTGGCCGGCATAGTGCTTGTGCTATATTTTGTAGGGTCATATCTAGTGCTATTATTGATAACAGGTATTTTTGGAAAGCTTCGCGCCAATTGAGGTCGAATAATTGCGACAAAAAACAAAAAAGGATGTGAAAAAATGGGAAACTTTATAACAAAAATACTGAAAGGACTATGGAAAGGCTTTAAAATTATTATAGCCATTTTCTTGGCAATAGTTGCAGTAAGTGCATTCCTGCAGATAAGTATGTTGGGCATCATAGCCTTGCTCCTTGTTGTAGAAAAGATCGGCTTTTTGTTTTTTATTCCCTTGCTTATCATTTATGTTTTTCTGTGGGGACTTCTATTGCGACTGCTAGCGATGTTCTTCGCAGTAATGGCCAAATTTATAGGAGATATATGAGAAAAGGGATGTGAAAAAATGGGAAACTTTATAACAAAAATACTGAAAGGCATATTTAGAGAAATTACAGACTTCTTGGGATATTCGCTAAATTTTTTTAAAGAATTATTTTCAGCCATTTTGAGGTTGATAATAATCCTTGTGATTGCGTTCATGGGTTTTGTGGTAGCAATATTATCACTTCCATATACTTCTGATTATGGCTGGTTAGGTTTGTGGCCGTTTGCCCTATACTGCACTGCTGTAATATTTGTGGTTTTTTATATACGCCACAGAAGTGAAAAGTAAAAGAGGACTAAGCGAGATCCAAAATAAATGAAACAAAATCAACCATCAAAGCTGAACCAAAAAATTCAGCTTATTTTTTTATTCGTTATCATAATTTACCGGTCTGGGCTCAAAATTCAGTCGCGTCTTTTTTGCGCATGCAAACCTGTGTCAGGTTGACAAAATTGATCATTAACGTATAATGCGGAGTCGTACTTAGAAAAATATAAGGATGACAGTGAACATGAATAAACCGTGTTTTTATGAATGAAAAGGAGGGATGGCTGATTATGGCGGAAAAAAACTATAGAGCAAGATCCGTTTTGGAGAAAGAAAAACAGAGCGAGTCTGTGATCAAAAACATAATATCCTTGATTCGAAAGGGGAACAAAGCGGATGCGGAAAAGATGCTGATGACTGAGATGGCGAAAGAAAGCGTCTCAACTCACATCTACAGAAGAAAGATGCAGGTTATTCTGGGATTCATATGTCTTGGCAAGGGCGATCCGGAAGGAGCCGAAAAATATTTTCTGAAAGCTTTGAAGAGGAGAACGGCCTATGGGAAAGAGAGGATTGAGAACAAAATATCCCTAGTTTCCTATTCAGGACTGGCGATCTGTTGCAGTCGAAAATATATTTCCGAAGGAGATCGGGCGAAAAAAGATATAATCAAGATCAGGGCAGAGGTGTATTCTGAACTTATGACTCAATACATTGAGGTCGCGGAAAATGCCGAAACGAAAGAACTTATAAGGCACATACATGCAAGTATTTCATTGCTGCAGGACCTCCGGGGGCCTAATAAATCCCGAAAGATAAAAGACCTTGAAAGTATCGATATAATTGAACTGATTGAAATTATAGCGGATTGAAAAGCGGAATAAATCTGAGGAAACAATCCTCTTTTTTTATTATGACCTTGTTTTAATGTTTTAGTATAGGATAAAAGTCACTACTCTTGCGTTAAAAATAAAATAAACAAGCCTGTTTTTGAGCATGATCATGTAAAAATCACCAGACTCAGAAACTAGCGTATTTATAGCGGTATTTTCAAACTAAGAGATTGACAAAATTTGTAGAATCTCACATAAATCACGTTCGATTTTCAGTTCCTTCTAAAGACAGCGATAACCAGAAAAGTGTAGATGGCGACGCAGATTTGAATTTTAACGGCGCTGGATTAGTGTCCCCAAAAAATACTGATGTGTAAGTGCCGCTTAATCCATTTAAAAAACAATTCAGTTTGCCAGCGATGTTTGTGTAAATCTGCGACTATCCTTGCATCCAAGTCAAAATTATTAGTCAGGTAAGTATAATAGTGATCGGTTTTTTTTTTATCATAATATTTTATGCGCCTCAGTTTTTCAGGATAATCTTTCGCCGCATAGAACTGTTTGAATTTAATTATTTGATCACATCGTTCGGTTATCCGCTTGACACATATTTTATAAATGATATTATTCAATAAAGAAATAATTTACTAAGTAAAATAATTAATCAAAATGGTACAAAATCGAAAAAATCTTTTAAAGAATACAGACGATTTGATAGAGGCGTTTGATAAGATCAGTAAAGTTTTCGCTTCAATGGAAAGTTTTACTGATGGCATAAGCTTAAGCAAGCCGGAGATTTTGGCTTTGGAACTTATTTCCAATAAGGAAGGCGTTATTATGAGCGAGACGGCCGATGAGCTCGATATAAGCTTTAGTATGGCGACTAAAATCGCCGATTTTTTGGTTGAAAAAAAATTAGTTGTCAGGAATAGCAATTCCGAGGATCGCCGGATCGTGGAATTGGCGCTTACCGAAGCGGGTAAAAATATCGTTTTAGAATATAAAAAACAAAAGAAGATTTATTTCGGGAAAATGCTTGAATTGCTTTCAGAAAACGAGCAAAAAGTTTTTATCAAAGTTTTGGAGAAAATTGCCAAAGCAATGAGGCAAGATAAATAATAATTAATTTCAATATGAAAATCTCAATATGGATTTTGTCGGGTTTTTTAGTTGCTGGCATCACAGCCATCTTAAACAACGCGGGGATCCAGCCGCTATCGTGGATAATTTGGCTTGGTTTCGCTTTGCTTTATGCTTATAAAAACAAGGATTTTTCCGGAATAGGCTTGATGCAAAAAAATCTTAAAAGCGCTATTATGGCTGGCATAGCAGCGGGAGTTTTGTACGGTTTGATGCGGGGGTTAATCCTTGTATATGTTCCGAATCTAAATATTGTTTTCGAATCCGGGTTGACCACGATTATGGATGGTTATGCGGCAGAAAAATTTCCTTTGGTCAATATCTCGGTTTCCAAATTCCAGTTTATGTCCGCTTTTATTATAATGTCTTTTATTGCAGTGGCCTGCTGGGAAATATTTTATCGGGGATTTTTATTTATGCGGATCAGTAAGTATCTTTATTGGCCGATTGCGGCTTTGATCGTTGCATTTGTAAATGGCTTGGGGCATTTTGATGTCGGCGTCACGGGTTTTTATCACTCGCTGGTTTTATTTACTGTAGCCGGGGCATTAATGTATCGTTATAAAAATATCGCCGCGCCGTTTTTGTTTCATTATATTCATTTTTTTATAACTTTTTATACGGTTTTATTCTTAAAATAAAAAATAATTATGGATTTAAAATCGCAAAATAGAATTCTTATTACGGGAGCGACTGGATTTATCGGCAGTCATTTAGTAAAAGATTTGGCGGAAAAAGGATTCAAAATCAGATGTCTAGTAAAGTATTCGAGTTCAAAAGACGCACTGGACTTTCTTAATAATTTGGAAACTGAACTTTTTTATGGAGACTTGAATGATAAAGAATCGCTTGAAAATGCCGTTAAGGGCATAGACTATGTGTTTCATCTGGGCGGAGGAGGAAGGGTTGGGATGTCGAAGGAGATTCAATGCAGAATTAATATTGAAGGAACGAAGAATATTCTTGAGGCTTGCGTATCTAATGGAAATATCAAAAAATTTATTCATGTCAGCACTTGCGCGGTTATGGGAGATATAAAAAATGGGCCGGCGGATGAAACTTATCCGCTTAATCCTGCCAACATGGCTTATTCATACGCGAAAACAGAAGCGGAAAAAGTGGCGCTCTCGTATAAAGATCGGATTCATTTGGTTGTGGTGAGATTTCCGGGAGTTTATGGAATCCCTCTGATAAAGGGAGAGCCAGATCGTATCGGAGGAGTTACTCCAATATTGATGATTTTTTCAGCGGTCAAACATGGAAAATGGAGATATGTAGGCGAGGGGAAGAACTTTATTCATTTGTTCTATATTGATGATGCAGTGCGCGGTCTTGAGCTTTCGCATGAAAAAGGGAGGGCCGGAGAAATATATATTATCGGCGATAAACAATCTATAAGAATGGTTGAGATGGTTCGCACCGCGGCAAATGTTTTACATGTGGAAGAGCCAAATGGGCATGTTCCTGTTTCTATTGCGCGAATTTTCGCTTTGGTCTCTGAATTGGGTGCAAAGCTTTTTGGCGGTATTCCAGTCATGAGCCGAGAAATGGTTACCGGATTTATTTCTAATTTGTATATAGATACTTCCAAGGCAAGAAAAGAACTGGGTTATGAGTCAAAAGTCAGCCTTGAAGCGGGGATGAAGCAAACAGTCGAGTGGTATAAAGCAAATGGGTATTTATAAGATAATCGGTTATAAATAAAAATTAATATTATTCTTTAATAGTTTAATTTATATGTTCGGTATCGCGAATAAAAATTCAAAATGTTGGCTTGCTTTGGGGTTGGTTGCATGGATAATAACAGTGCCTCTGCTTTCCGGTGTTATGGAAAGTCCGGCTAAGGCTTTGGGGATAATAATTGCTTGGCTTTTGTTCCCTTTAGTATATGCTTCAAAAAACAATGATTTCGCAGGAATCGGTGTGACAAAAGAAAATTTAAAAAAAGCAATGGCAGGAATGTTCGCGGCATCGCTTATATATTCGATCGTACGCAACATACTCATCATATATTTTCCATCCAGCATAAAATATATCGCGGCCAGCGCGCTTCCGGTTGCAGAGCTGTTAAAGCAGGGATATTTTGGAAACATTGAGGGATCTTTTTTGAAACTTTTTCCAATAATGCTTTTTATGACTTTTTTTGCTGCTATTTCCAACGAACTGTTTTATCGAGGTTTTGTCTTTACAAGGCTTAAGCGATTCATGGACTGGAAACGAGCGGCGGCAATCTCGGCATTGATGTTCGGTATATATCATTTTCTTAATGCCGGGTTTAGCGGATTTTTTATGGGGGTAATTGTAAGCATCGTATCCGCTTGGTTGATGCAAAAATATAATAATATTATCGCTCCGGCTTTATTTCATTTTTTGCAGTATATAATTACAATATTAGTGTTTTATTATTTAGTCATTAAATAAAATTATGGAAAAACAAAAAGTAGTTTTGATCACGGGGTGTTCCAGCGGAATGGGGCTTGTAACGGCAACTTATTTAGCCGGAAAAGGTTATAAAGTTTACGCCTCAATGCGCGATCTTGATAAAAAAAACGAGCTTCTTAAGGAAGCGGAAAAAACCGGAGTTTTAATCGAGGTTTTACAGCTTGATGTAATTGATGATGTGTCAGTTAAAAACGCCGTGAAAAAGGTGGTTGACAAAGAGGGAGCGATCGATATTCTGGTAAATAATGCCGGATATGGAAGCGGCGGTTTTTTGGAAGATTTTTCGATGGAAGAAATAAAAGATCAGTTTGAAACAAATTTTTTCGGACTGATAAGAGTTATTCAGGCGGTATTGCCCTCAATGCGAAAGCAAAAAAGCGGTATGATCGTAAATATAAGTTCGATCGGCGGATTGATCTCTATGCCTGTTTTGAGTATTTATAACGCCTCCAAATTCGCAGTGGAGGCCTTAACCGAGTCTTTGCGCGTTGAACTCGCGCCGTTTGGGATCAAGGCGACGGCAATTGAGCCGGGAAATATGCGGACTAATTTTAAAAAATCCGTAAAAGCCGCCCAAAGATCTCAAATACCTTCTTCGGCATATTATGATGCCATGAAATGCTTTGAAAAAAATATAGACAAAATAACACAGAATGTGGATGATCCGATCCTTGTTGCTAAGGCTGTATATGAAGCAATCAGCTCGGAAAATCCTAAAAGAGGATATTTGGTTGGAAAAGGATCGTCTAGCTTGATCGCCTTGAAAAGGATTTTACCTAACCGTGTTTTTGAAAAAATAGTTGCAAAGATTTTTTTGGCTAAAAATTAAATTAAGTATACGGAATGGACTGTGGATTCTGAAATCCTCCAAAGGCGGACAGGCAAGTTCAGAATGATAGTATTTTGATTTTTCCCTTTACATACACGTTTTTTGAGAGTATATTGAAATCGGGCACGCCCGCAAGTATGGGGTGTTTTGTTTAAATTCGGAGGGCTTACATAAATAGGTGATAAATGACTTTTTTTCAAAAACTAAGTATTTTTTAGGCCTGGTTTTGTTTTTGGCGATAATCTCAAGCGGAAGCAATGTTCCTCAGAGTTCGGATTATTCCGTCAAAGATCAGGCTTTTTCTAATGATCAGAATCAGTTAAAGCCTGATAGTCCAAGCCAAGCTTCAACCCAAGTAATTCCCGAGAAGATAAGCCAGCCCGCGAGTGAAACTCAAGTTGAATCTCAGCCTCAAGTACAGTCACAAGTCCAAACCAAGCCCGAAAACAAACTATCGAATGATAACTATTATACGAATGTCGATGGAAACACGGTCCATTCTCCCGCGTACTCAACTGAACCAAATACGATTCCCGCAGGCGCTTCGGCCATATGTCGCGATGGAACATATAGTTTCAGCCAGAGTCGCCGCGGAACCTGCTCACATCATGGGGGAGTAGTGGAATGGCTATAATTAAATAAACTAAGTGTATGAAAGAAAAAATAGCATTGTTATTAAAAAAAATGTAAGATTTGTCATCGCCCTATGTTTCATAATACTTATTTATTCTGGAGCCTTATATGTTATTAAAAATAATTCACACGAATTATCTCAGGACATATTGGAGTACTTAAAGGTGTTAATTTGGCCACTGGTCATCTTGCTAATTGTCTATTTATTTAAATCAAATATCGCAGATCTTATCGGAAGGATTGAAGAATGGGAGGCTCCGTTTATTGGAAAAGGAAAAACGCATGGAGTGAATCCACAACAGGAAATAGCAAAAACATTTCCCCGGGATGAGGGGAAGGATTTTAAGATGGTAATAGATGCAAAAGAAAAAGAAATAAGTGCTTTAAAGGATAATGAACAAGAACTTGTTGACAAGCTGACTAGAGCACAAATAGAGTTAGACTTTGAAAGAATCTATAATTTAATTTTTGCAAGCCAGATTGATCTCCTCTTGAAAGTAAATGCCTTTGGCAAAGTTGAGTTTGCCTATGTTTTGGATCATTATTCAAGAGCTCAGCAAGCTTCCGCCTCTCTCCTTAAGGATTGGACATTTTCTCAATATATAAAGTTTTGGTTGATCACCAGCTGATTGAATATAATATAAATGAAGGAGTTATAACGATAACAACAAAAGGTAAAGCTTTTCTGTCATATCTTACGGTTATGAACTATAAGAAATACGGTATATAATTAATATAAATCATGAACGATTCTAATAAAAATTCAGACAATATGATGGAAGCTAAAAAGTTTTCTTTGCAGTTCAAAATTGACGCTTTACAACAGCTTATACTTCTGAGATATCAATCATTAATTACGATTAGTTCTATTAGCTTCGCGGTAATTGGTCTTACTATTACGCTGAAAAGCGAATATATTAAAAATCAGATATTGGCTTATCTGGCGCTAGTATTGTTCGTTGTTATCGCATTTATCAGTCTCGGCAGATATCTATATTTATTAAGGAGAGACATAGATGGCATCGCTCAGAAAATAGAAAAACTTCCAGACGAAGATCGGAGTCAGTCATTAGAGAAAAAAGAGTTTAAAGTAGATTATTGGCCAGAGGCGTTGTATATGTGCTTAGTTATTAGTGCCATATTGTTCGTTTTGTCACTCGTAAATAATCATTTTAATTTTGCATTTCAACAAGTTTCGAAAATTTCAAATATAGATCCTTTATTTTTTCTAGAAGTGGTTGGTATATGTCTTAATGTTGCGGGCACAATTGTTTTGGCTATACCCCTTCTACAGGTGAAAAAGGACATAGACGATGATGAAATAATTGATGATCATCGAGAAGATTCAAATGGTGAGGAAAAATATTATTATACCAAAAGAGGATTCATTAAGGATAAAAATTTAGGGTTACTAGGATTGGGATTATTGGGCCTTGGTTTTATGGTTCAGTTTTTTTTGGTTCTTTTATGATTATTATTTTCTTCTATCAATTTTCTAGTCTAAGCTAAAATTTAGAATAGCAATCTTTGTGATACTAGATTGCTTCGTCGCTGCTGCTCCCTGCCGGCAGGCGGACTCGCAATACCCGTTAAAAGGAAACGTCAAGGATAATAGTTGGGAATAATGAGCTATACAGTTATAAATGATAATTTAGAAGCATCATAGCATTCATTGTTTTTATTCAGATTGAACATTATTACAA
>JBAZUT010000016.1 GCA_041661265.1 Candidatus Paceibacterota bacterium
TGTGTCACTTTCTATATTTATCATATGCAATCATTATACAACATGCCTATCGCAAGTGGTACGGGCGGCAATTCATCCCTGTGGGTCTTTAAGGACACCACAGGGAGTTCTTGCCGGAAGTCTTAAATTTATCATTTAAATATATGTCCGGACATTCGAAGTGGAAACAGATCAAAAGGCAGAAGGGGGTCGCTGACGTCAAGAGGGGAAAAGTATTTTCGCAGCTTTCCAAGATGATAACCATAGCCGCAAGGAGCGGAGGAGATCCGGATTTCAATCCGAATCTCAGGATCGTCATTGAAAAGGCGAAAAAGTCCAATATGCCGGCGGATAACATCGAGAAGGCCATAAAAAAAGGAACGGGCGAGCTTGCGGGCGCTACGATAGAAGAAGTGACCTATGAGGGCTACGGACCCGGGGGGATCGCTATCATCATTGAATGCACCACGGACAGCAATAACAGGACGGTTTCCGAAATGAAGAACATTCTTTCTAAAAATGGCGGAAGGTTCGGTGAAAGCGGAAGCGTCAAGTGGATGTTTGACCGATTCGGGTTTATTGACATTGAGACACCGGTCCCGGGGATGGACAAAGACGAGCTGGAGATGAATATAATCGATGCCGGAGCTCAGGATTTTGAAGAGATCGGAGACTCGATCGTTGTCTATATGAGACCCGAAGATGTATACAAGGTCAAAGAGAGCCTCGAAAAGAAGAAGATTGCGGTCCAGGAAACCGGATTTGAGTGGAGGCCGAAGAACAAGATCAAGATCGCCGATGAAAATGTGTCAAAGCAGATCGAGACGCTTTTTGACGCGATCGACGCTCATGACGATGTGAACGAAATATATTCGAATATGGAAGAATAAAGAAATGAAAAATTAAAAAATCAAAAATAAAAATTACAGTTAAAAATGAAAAATAAATTTTAAATATCAATGGTTTGAGCGATACTTTGGATTTTACATTGTCATTTTCCATTTTTATATTTACATTTTACATTAAATCCATGATTATCCTCGGCATTGATCCGGGAACTGCAACGACTGGATTCGGAGTTCTGGAAAGCTCAGGCGGCAAGATATCCGCGATCGATCATGGATGCATATTGACCGATTCAAAACTGGAAATGCCCGAAAGGTTGAACCTTATCGGAGAACAATTGAAAAAGATAATAACTAAGTATAAACCCCATGCTATCGCGGTTGAAGAACTGTTTTTCTTCAAGAATGCAAAAACTGCCATTTCGGTCGGCGAGGCGCGCGGGGTTGTTTTGTATATCGGAAAAAGCATGGAACTTGAGGTCTTCGAATACACCCCTTTACAGGTCAAGCAGGCGGTGGTAGGCTATGGGCGCGCTGAAAAAAAGCAAGTGCAGAATATGGTTAAGATGATCCTCGGCCTAAACGTCATTCCCAAGCCGGATGATGCCGCAGATGCGCTAGCCGTCGCGATATGCTGTGCAAACAGCATGAAACTTGAAGGAAAAATAAATAAAAGCAGATAAATTTATGCGAAATGAGACATTCTATGAGTATGGGCGCTATAAGGACATTGAAAATAGGGAAGATACATTGATAAGCTTTAAGAAAGAAGTTGCTGATAGCGGTATAATTGAACAGCTCTCAGATTTGGCTAGTGTTTATAAAGAACGGGAAGAACAAGGCCTATTCTATAACAATGACAAAGACTGTTCTTATATTGAAATATATACGGAAAAATTTAAAAAAATAATGTCTGATCCGGAGGCGTCATGGAAAGACATAGAATCAGCTTTCGGCAGTATTGGTTATGTGCTAATGAGGCGTTGCCCAGGTTATGATACAAAGTATTCGTCATCAGAAACCACGGGCTCTTTAGGAAATCTGATTGATTATTTTAACGAATTGAAAGAGAAGATAGGATTATTCAGGGATATTGTGGAGAATTTTGAAAATCAAAATAAAATGGTTAAGATTGAAGTTAAGAGATGTCTGATGTTTGCGGAAGAAATATGTAAAAGGCTTAAAAAAACATCATCCTTGCCATACTTCTCATTGACAGTCCCGGAGTTAAAAGAAAAAACGAAAGAACTTGATCAATGTTTAGACGACCTGGAAAAGGAAGCGGGCCCGCTAGAGGAAGATCTGCTGGAAGAGTTCGCTTCCCGGCAAGGGTCATTGCTTACCCACAAGGAATGTTTTTTTTCAGATGGTTCAAGAGAAGGGCTGTTGAATCCCGATGACGAGATCGAGATCGATATAAGCAAATCAAATAAAGAAGAGGATGAGGAAGAAGGAAGAGATTTTCAGGGATATGAAATGCGGGCAAGAAATAAGAGAATTGCAGAAGAACAACCCCAAGCTGAATTTAATGGAACAATTTCAGAAGGAAGCAATGAAGATTTGAAGCAGTTCATCAAAATTATGGACATTCCCACGAAAGAAGGCCGTTCTATAGGATATAAGGGCGAAGCCGAAGCAATAATCAGTTTAAAGAGAAAAGGGCATGCGGATGATTATAAAATAATTGTAGCAAGAAATGAAGGAAAAAAGATCATCGGAATTGCAGCATTGGAAAGTAGGGATAAAAAAAATGCGCATATAACAATGCTTGCAGTTCTGCCGCAATATCATAGTCAAGGAACCGGAAGCGCAATTCTTTCGCACATTAAATCGGAATACGATTCAATAGACCTTAGCGCAATTCCGAAAACATCTGATTCAGATCATGAATATGAATATTTCAGCGAAAAACTAGATAAATTTTATAAAGAAAATGGATTTGTCTCTGCAAAAGAATGGCATAAAGACATAGTTAGCATGGATGACAAAAATGAGGCGGGAAAATGGCATGAAATAAATAAGGGAGTTGAGGCATTTGGACTGAATAATGAATACTTTTATACAAATAAGGTTATTGAAAAGCTGTTTTCTTCCCTAATATCAAATAAGGACGAGAGCAGTAAATTTTCTCCTGAAATAATATCTGATCTTGAGAAGTGGAAAGAAATTTATGATGAAAAGATGAAAACATATAAAGAAAGAGAGTCTTTAAACAGGATAAGAAGAATAAAAAAATAAATTCAATGATTGGAAATAATAAACGGCGGACAAGGCATAAGCCATTTGTTATTTTGCATTATCCTTTTTAGCTTTTAGTTATTAACTTTTAATTTTACACCATGTCCGAAATAATACAATTCATCACCAGCCAGGGAGTCGATGTCGAGATGGCCTATCTTATCCTGTCTCTTCCGTATCTTGCGACACTCATCGCAATTTTCAGGCAGGTCATCGGAATAAAATCTTTTGGAATTTATACCCCGCTGGCGCTCGCCTTCGCTTTCTGGGCGACGGGGCTGAAATATGGCCTTGCGATATTCATCATTATCCTTGCAACCGGAACATTGGTAAGATATTTCCTCAAGAATTTCACTTTGCTTTATATTCCCAGGATGGCGATCGTGATCACGGCGATCAGCATTGCCACGCTCGCGATGCTTACGGTGGGCGGATATATGCAAAAAACCGCACTGGCCTCGACCTCGATCCTTGCGATCCTCATTCTTATAACTTTGATAGAGAAATTCATATCCACCCAGGTGGAAAAAGGATTCAGGACCGCCTCACTGCTTTCGATCGAAACGCTTATTATTTCCACAGTCTGCTATTATATCGTGATCTGGGACAAGTTCAGGAATCTCGTGCTTGAACATCCGGAATATATCCTTCTTCTGTTCATTGTGAACCTGCTTCTGGGAAGATGGACGGGGCTGCGCCTCAGCGAATATTTCAGATTCAAAGGAGTAATCAATAACGCAAAAAATGAATAAGAACATCCAAGGCGCTCTAGGCATGAACGCCAGAAATCTCCTATATGTAAGGCCTTACAACAGAGGCAGCGCCATCAGGCTTGCGAACAACAAGCTCAGGAGCAAGGAGGCGCTATATAAGGCCGGCATACCGGTTCCGAAGGTCTATGGAATAATCAGGAACAGGAAGGAGCTTGAGGTTTTCAAGTGGGATATCCTTCCCAAAAGTTTCGTTTTGAAGCCCAATCATGGCGGCGGCGGAGAAGGCATAAAGGTCATCTTCGGACAGAACAAAGATGCCAGCTGGGTTTCGACAAAAGGGGAGAAGATCACCATTGCTGATCTTTCAAGCCATATCATGAACATTTTTGAAGGGTTTTATTCTCTTTCCAGGATGAACGATATCGCCTTTTTCGAAGAAAGGGTCAAGCTGACAAAGACGTTCAAGCCGTATGCTTTCAAAGGGATCCCCGACATCAGGGTCATTGTTTTCAATAAAGTTCCGGTGATGGCGATGCTGAGGCTTCCCACCAAGGAGTCCGGAGGAAAAGCGAATTTGCATATGGGCGGGATCGGAGTGGGAATAGATATTTCAACCGGCGTAACAACTCATGCCATCATGTACGATCAGCTGATAGAAAAGACTCCCGATACGAAACTTGTTCTCAGGGGGATCAAGATACCATACTGGAGAGAAATATTGGAAATCGCGATCAAATGCCAGGAAATATCGAAGCTTGGATATGTTGGCGTGGATATCGCCATGGACAGAGACAGGGGTCCTGTGGTTCTGGAGATAAACGCGCATCCGGGACTTTCCATACAGAACGCGAATCTCGCCTCGCTCAAATATCGCCTGCAGAAGGTGACAGGGATCAAGGTGAAGAATGAAGCTCACGGCATAAGGCTGGCGCAGGATCTTTTCGGAGGGGAGATACAGCAGGAGATCGAAGAAATTTCGGGAAAGCAGATCGTCGGCATCGTCGAGCTGATAAAGATAAAGCGCGAGGGGCAGGAAGATACCGAACTGAAGGCAAAGATCGATACGGGCGCTGATCTTTCATCAATGGACAAGAATCTCGCCAAAGAATTGGGCTATGAAGATGTTATAAACGAATTCGATGAAGATGTGAAAAATATGCAGATCGGAGAAAAATCGGATAAGGCGGATCTGGACAAGAAGATAAAGGATAAGATCGCCAAGTGGGGAGACAAGTTCGATACTGTGGTAGTGAAATCGAGCCATGGGTCCTCATACAGGCTGGTGATAAAAATGGACGTGTCTCTTGCGGACAAGGAAGTGGTTTCAAAAATGACCATAACGGACCGGAGCAATCTCGAGTTTCCGGTCATAATCGGGAGAAAAGACCTCGGAAAATTTCTTGTGGATCCGAGCAAGAGCCAGACTTCCATCGTCCAGAGGCTGGACTATGGATCCATTTCAAGCCTGAAGACCAAAGGGATCGGGGCCATAATCAGCTCCATCTCGGCAAGCGAGAAAGACCTGGCTGAAGTGAATCTGAATGCCATAAAGAAACTTTCATATTATTCCGACGAGATAGACAAAGCGGCCGGAAAGTTCAATGACGTGTACTCGTTCATAAATCCGTTCGGAAAGGCAGGAAAAGATTATGCTTCCGAGATAGAAGATTTTCTGGCCAATGTGGAGAAAAAAGAATACAATCCGACCTTCTATTATCCGACATTGGTCAATGTCAAAGCGAAAAATCTTGAAACTGCGATGGGAAAGCTGGATGACATCCTGAAAATGGCCAAGATCGAAGATAATGAGTGTCTGAAGCAGATAGTCCAGGAGTCGATAGTTCTTATGAAATATAAGATCAGCTTTTTGATCGCCGTTATGGAAAAGAACGAGGCAATGTCTTTCGAATACGCAAAGAAAATATATGGCGATATAAGCCAGGACCTGGTGAAAAAAGCGGAAGATGTCTATCAGGAAATACTGGCGGCGAAGGAGGAGCAGGTGGGCGACGAGAACTATCTCAATCTCAAAAAAACCATATTTGACGACGGAGCCATCAGGGATAAGTTTAAGGAAGCGCTTCTTGCGATGGGCATCGGGGGATGGGATGTCGTCATAGACAAGGACTCAAGCCAGATCGATGTGAAGTTCAATTCGCCGAAATACGAGAAGCCGACCATTGTTATTCCTGAAGGGAGGAATCTGAACGGAGTGAATCTTATGAGAAGGGTCATCCATGAGATTGTCCACGTAAAGACGAATGCCAACAATAAAGACATGGGACTCGGAGGAGTGATCTTTGGGCGCGACTACGAGCTTTATCAGGAAGGCGTGGCCAAGATAACCGAAAATGATCTGATGAATGATATCTTTGGTGTGAAAAAAGAGCTTCCGAATCCCTATTATGTGCTTGCCATGAACCGGATCAGAAAAGGAGACAGCTATCACAAGACGTTTGATTATATATACGATCTGAAGGTGAAGGAATATCATTCGAAGGGAATGGATGAGGAGTCGATCGCAAAACTTTCGCAGAAAGAAACATTATTCATCCTGAGAAGAGTGTTCCGGGGATTCAGGGAGAGTCTTTCGAAGGGAGAAGCGTATTTTCCGAAAGATAAGATGTACCTTGAGGGGGAGGTACTTGCCAAGAAAATATTTGATAATGGTTTTGGAGATTACATGGTAGCGGCGAAGGTCGATCCCAGCCTGCTGCCTCTTTTCATCAAGCTTGGGATCGTCAGGAGGGAAAAGGTGAGATATAAGCTCGAGAACGATCTTGAAATATACAGAAAGATCTTTCTCAAATAATTTTCAATAATATGGAAAATAAGAGGAATATAATATTATTTCTTGGAACCGCGTATAACAGCAATATCGATGACGTGGAAAATTTTGAAATTTCGCAGAAGAGGGAATTCCGCACGGCGGTCCTGACCTCGCGAGAGATGGATCTCAATGAAAAGCCGCCCAAACAGGAAGGCATGGAAAAAAGATTTGATTTTGTCCTGAGGTGCGATACAAAAGATGTCAGGGATATCGAAAGATCCTTGAATTCGGTCAAGGACGAGATTGCGATCGTTTTTTGCTATTTCGAATCATGGATGCCGCTTTTCAGGCGCCTGGTGAAACTGCTTCCCGGTGTGAATATGCCGAGCGAAGGATCCCTTGAGATATGCAACAGCAAGCTTGAGATGAGGAAAAGGTTCATCGGGAAATATCCCGAGATCACGCCGAAGTTCATGCTCATAAAGGACGTGAACAGCGTATCCGAGATCATACAAAACATAGGATTTCCTTGCGTTACGAAACCTCTCAATCTCACCAAGAGCAGACTGGTTATAAGATCCAATAACAGGGAGGAATTGGAAAAAAATCTGAAAAATACGTTTGAAAAGATCAGCGAGGTCTATAGGTCCGTACATTCGGAAAGCGAACCGATGGTCCTTGCGGAAGAATATATGGAAGGAGAATTATATTCCATTGACGCCTATGTGAGTCCGAAGGGCAAGACGTTTCTCACTCCGATAGTCAGGGTCGTGACCGGCAAAGACATCGGAATAGATGATTTTTTCAATTATTATCGGGTGACCCCCGCCAAGATCACCGAAGAAGACGAGAAGAAAGCGCAAGAAGCGTCCATCAAAGCCATAAAAGCGACCGGACCGACTTCGGTGACCATACACATCGAGCTAATGAGGACGACAAACGGAGACTGGAAAATAGTCGAGCTTCAGACCAGGCCGGGAGGCTATCGGAACGAAATGCTGAAACTTTCTTTCGGTATAAAACATTATGAAAATGATTTTCTGAACAGAATGGGAGGGAAGCCGGTAATTCCGAGAAAGCCCAGATCATATACGGCGGTCCTTGAGATCTTTCCGGAAAAAGAGGGGAAGATAGTTTCAGTTGAAGGAATTGAAGAGATGAAAAAAATGCCGTCCTTTCTGAGATTCGAGCAGGCGAAAAACCCGGGAGATATGTGCGGATTTTCCCGCGACGGCTATACATATGTTCTGCAGGTGGTCTTGAATCACAAAGAAGAAAAAATGCTGTATGATGATCTTGAAAAAATGAGGAATATAATAAAAATAAAGATCAACTAATATGGAAAAAATAAATACCATAAGATCGATCAGTTCCGTACTCCTGGCCGAAGAGGCCATGAAAAGGGGCATAAAAGTTGAGCATATCAATCCTTACAGATACGATGAAGCATTCCTGGATCTCGGCTATGAAGGGCATCGGGAAGTTTTGATCGGCCAGAGAAGCTCAAAGACCTCGCTTGAGGCGTATTGGATATTGGAAAACAAGGATCTGACCAGGATCTTCCTGCAAAGAAGCGGCATCAGTGTTGCCGAGGGCAGGGTATTCAGGAAAGAAGACGCAAAAGAAGTGCCCGGTTATTGCGATAGCATAGAATATCCCGTAGTTGCAAAAAAGATCGCCGGTTCTCACGGAGACATGGTTTTTGCGGGAATAAACAACGGCAAGGATCTTGATGAAGCATTAAGCGCGATCTTCCAGGTCAATAGCCTTGTGCTGATAGAAAAAAAGTTTGACGGAAAAGAGTTCAGGATATTGGCTACGAAAAGAAAAGTGATCGGAGTGATAAACAGAGAACCCGCAAATATCACGGGAGACGGAATCCATAAAATAGGAGAGCTTGTCGAAATGAAGAACAGGGATCCGAAAAGGGGGGATGAGCACGACAGTTTCCTTACAAAAATAAAGATCGATGAAGCGGTCATCAAAAAATTGTCCGAACAGGGGCTTGCACCGGACTCCGTTCCGGCAAACGGAGTAAAAATATATTTAAGGAATAACTCGAATCTTTCAACGGGAGGGGATAGCGTTGACTATACCGACATAATCCATCCCGGATATAAGAAGATCGCAGTCCGGGCAGTCCGGGCCATCCCGGGGCTTGCATATTCCGGGATCGACCTGATGTCCCGGGATATTTCGGAGAAACCTGCGCCCGGCAGTTATATCATCATCGAAATGAATTCGTCTCCCGGATTGCGTTCGCACCATGAGCCATATTCCGGAAAATCCAGGAATGCCGCAAAGGAAATCATAGACATGCTTTTTCCGGAAACAAAAAAATAAGATCAGAAAGGGACATCTATTGCAGTGTTCAATATCCTGCTAAAATACTCATTATAATCACATGGGAAAAAAAATATCGAGCATAAAATCAATAAGCTCTGTTATTCTGGCGGAAGAAATTTTAAGAAGAGGGATCACGATAGATCACATAAATGATTATCAGGAAGAGATGGCTTTTATGGAGCTGTCGTATAAAGGCCATTATGAATATATCATCGGGCAAAAAAGCTCGCAGATAACCTCGACGGCGGATTATGCGACCATAAACAAAGCTCTTGCCAAAAGCCTGCTGGAAAGGGCGAAGATCAGCGTTGTTGAGGGGAAACTTTTCAACAGAAAAAATATAAAAGAAGTTTACGCATACATAAACAAGATCGGTTACCCCGTCGTCATCAAAATGGTCGATGGGAACCAGGGAAGGCTGGTCTTTGTCGGCTTGAAGAACAGAAAAATGTGCGAGAAGGCCATTAAGGAAGTGCTTGCGGACAACGACTATGTCCTGGTCGAGAAATATTTTTATGGAAAAGAATACAGGATCCTGGCTACAAAAGACAAATATGTCGCCGCAACCCACAGGGAACCGGCCAATGTTGTCGGAGACGGGATCCACAGCATCGGGGAACTCATTGAAATTAAGAACAGCGACCCCAGGCGCGGTGACAGCTCCCTGGACATCTTCGTAAAAATAAAGATCGATGATGTTGCAAGAGGAAAGATCGCGGCAGAAGGTCTGAGGCTGAACAGCGTTCTTAATAAAGGAAAAAAACTTTATCTCCGGAGCAATTCCAATATTTCCACAGGAGGAGACAGTATTGATGTGACCGATCGCGTGCATCCTGAATTGAGAAAAATAGCCGTTAATATAATTCGCGCTATTCCGGGCCTTGCATACGGGGGCATAGACATCATGACCAATCAGGACATATCCATGAAGCCTACGAAGAAGAGCTATGTCGTACTGGAGGTAAATTCCTCTCCGGGAATATCTCTTCATCACTATCCCTACGAAGGAAAGCCGAGGAATGT
Organism: Candidatus Paceibacterota bacterium; assembly: GCA_041661265.1. Taxonomy (NCBI): domain Bacteria; kingdom Bacillati; phylum Minisyncoccota; species Minisyncoccota bacterium. Next base: position 9,915 of record JBAZUT010000016.1, read on the forward strand.
GGCGGGGGAGATAATCGACATGCTGTTTCCGGAGACGAAGAATAAGTAAAATGAGATCTTGCATAAATAGAAGAATTGAACAGGAGGAAAATATTCACAAAATTAATCTGTATAATAAATATCCGGTATGCCATCAAAAAACGAAGAAAGGAATATTGTTTTGTTCATAGGAGATGTTTCGGCAAAGTATATCAAGACCATAAACAAGATAGAAAAGGACACGAGAGATAAGTTCAGGATCGCAGTGATCACGGAAAAAGACGGTTATTTTTCTTATGAAAATGAGGATTGTCCGAGAAAAGTTGACTATGTGATAAAATGCGACGTTACCAGCGAAAAGGATATCCGCGACGAACTGGAAAAAATAAAGAACAACATTTTTTCGATCTGCTTCTATGCGGAAAAATACGGAGATCTGTATTATAAAGTGTCAAAGATAATCAGGCTCAAGAACAGCACTCCGGCTGCAGCCATTGAAAAATGTACGGATAAGGTGAAAATGAGGAATGCTTTCTATAAACATGATCCGAAAATTACGCCAAAATTCATCCTTGTAAACAGTAGAAAGGATATCAATGAAATTAACGAGAAGGTGGGATATCCATGTATGTTGAAGCCGGCGCATCTCAGTAAAAGCAGGCTGATAACCGTTTCGCATGACATCAATGATCTCAGGAATAATATTGACCATATTTTCGGGGAGATCAAAAGCGTTTACGAGAAGATCGGCGTGAAGGTTAAGCCGAAGGTCTTGGCCGAGGAAATGATGGAAGGAAAAATGTATACGTCCGGGATCTATGTCGATAAGGATCAGAAAATATATTTTACGCCCCTGGTGCGAATTATCACGGCGCGCGACGTCGGAATGGAAGATTTCCATCTTTATGCGAGGATCACTCCTTCGGGCCTGGATCAGGCTGAAATAAAAAAAGCCTTCAATGTTGTGAGAAAAGGCGCAAAGGCTCTGGGCCTGAAGAACACCACTGCGCATTGCGAACTCATGAGGCTGGATGACGGAAGCTGGAAAATTATCGAAGTGGGAGCAAGGATCGGGGGATACAGATACAGGATGTTCAAAAATGCCTATGGCTTCGACCACATCGAAAATGACCTCCGGATAAGATTGGGCAAGAAACCTATCATCAAGCACAGGCTGAAATATTTCTTTGCGGCTATTGAATTTTTTCCGAAGGAAGACGGGATCATAGAGTCCATAGACGGTTTGGACGACGTCAAAAAATTGCCGTCCTTTCTCAGGATGATAGTCGACAAGAAAGAGGGGGATCACGCCGGACTTGCCAAAAGCGGTTATACCAGCGTCGTTAATGTCTTTCTGAAAAACGAGTCGGAAAAAATATTCGATAATGACCTCAAGGAAATAAAGAATATCATCCGGATCGGGATGAAAAGCTGATGATCCGCGGTTTGGCATATTAAACAAAATATTATTGTTTATCAATTATATTAAAAATATGGGCAAGCGTTATGAAAATATCTATTCGGACATAAGAAGAGCCGAAGGTGACCGGGATATGGAAAACGCCATAGAAGAAATGAGCGATGAAAGCGTTTCCCGGTCCATAGAGGATGAAGCAGAGTCATATGGCATGGCGGAAACTGAAATGATGATAAAAAGCCTTGATCTGGATGAGAGCAAGACGGGAAAGGAAAAAACCAGAAAGGAACTGAAAGAGCTCATGGATTATTCCAAGGAGATCAGCGCAATAACCGATAAATTCGATCTTCTTGTGACTATCGAACCAAAGGGTGAGAATGGCAGGGATATGAAAGAAGAGTTTGAAGCATTCTATCAGAAAATAAAAGAGAATCTCAGTTCGGAAAAGAACCTATCCGACGAAGAATATTTGAAGATGTGTCCGACCTTTACTTATCCGGGAAAAGGTAAAATTGATCAGGTCGAGATAAGGGATGTGGAAATGAAATTGCAGGAATTGGAGCGCAGGGCCGGCAGTCTTGAAAATGAAAATGCCAAAGTCATTGTTTCCGATCTTATAAAGATGGGGATGAGCAAGCTAAGCTTCTACGAGCATTTCGCAAAAGGCGAAAGCGATCAGGCATTTGAACAGTCAAAGAACTATTACGGGGATGTAAGCGACGATCTGTGCAAGAAGGCCAATGAAATCTATGAAGACAAGATAGAATATCTCAAGAACAGGCCTGAAAAAAGCGAGCTTGAGAACGAGCTGGAGGATTCAGAATTCAATGCGGAAGAGATCAGGACATATTTCGAGCTTGCGCTGATAAAGGCCGGACTGAAAGATGGCGGATATAAAGTGGTCATAGATAATGAAATTTCCAATATCAGAGTAAGCGCCAAGACGCCGAAATATGATCATGGGGTCGTTCTTATTCCCGCGGACAAGAAGGTGAGCGGAATAAGAATGCTGGAACTTTGTGCGCATGAGATCGGCCTGCACGTGACAACCAATTATTATAATGAAAAGAATGGTTTCAAGGGGCCAATGGGGGAAGGCTGGGATACCGTAAATGAGGGAGTTTCAAAGAGGAGCGAATTGGAGATCAAAAAATAAGTGCTTGGGGATTCTTTTCATGACTATGAGATCAATGCCGATCCGTATTATGTGATGGCTATGGAAAAAATAAGGGGAGGGAAAAATGGCGAGGGGAAATATGAAAATGGGTGGAATTATGCGAAGGTTTTCAAATATATTTATGATCTCAATTTGGAAGAAAATCTATGCGGGAACGGATATCATAAGCTGGAGTAAAGCCTGGTCTCTGAGCCGGAGGGAGAAAAAAAGGATCTGAGCATAAAAATGGCAAAAATAAAGGAAAAATGCGAGAAAGAAGCGATAAATACGGCCAAAAGAATATGTCTGAGGACTTTCAGAGGGTTCGATCCCAAATCCGGCGGCAAATATCTTTCCAAGGACAGGATATATTTCGGCGGCGAAACAGAGCTATTCGATCTGGAAAATGCCGGGTCGATTCGGGAATTTGAAAAATATGTCCGCCTGTCCAGAGTCGATCCGAAATTCATTCTATATCTCATCAAGATGGGAGCCTATGCATATGACAGAGGATTGAAAGCCGCCAAAGATGTGGCCAAGACGATATGGAAAGACCTCGATCTTCCGAATAAAGAAGTTCTTCAGGGGAAGAAAGACTATGAGCTTTTCCTTCCGTATTTCAGCGAGTTCATGGAAAAATATTATAAGGATGATCTATATAATCTATATGACAAACAAGATCAGGCCGGAGGGGAATAAGAAGGGAATTTATTAAACTATATTAATCAGAGACAAATCATCATGGATTCAAACCGCAAAGAGATCAGGCTTTTCTATCTCAGTTTCAGCATTTTTCAATTCGCGAACTCGATCGTGCAGATCTTCATACCGCTTTATTTCTATAACAAAGGGTTTTCACTTTCTTCCATTTTATTGTTCTTTGCCATAACGCAAGTCGGGAGATTGGCTTTTTTGCCGGTTGCCGCCTGGCTTTCGAGCTCTTATGGCGCAAAGAGGATAATGAGCGTATCCTTCTTTTTCTCGATCATCTATTACATTTTTTTGGGCATGGTGGAAAACGTATCCGGAGTATTCTATGCCAGCGCATTTATTTTCGGTTCCGTGCAGGCTTTACAGTGGCTTCCTTTCCTGGTACATCTTTCCAAGATGTCTCCTGATGAAGACAGGGGAAAGATCTACAGCAAGCTTAGTATATATACGACGATCGGCAATGCGCTGGGCCCTCTCCTTGGCGGATTCATTATAAGCCTTTATGGTTTCAAATTCGTGTTCTATGCGGTCATTGCGCTGATCCTGCCGGCTATATATTTTCTTCTTCTGACCCCCGAGATCTCGAAGATAAGAAAGATCAAATTCAGCCTGGTTAGCATCAGGAAGATCTATCCGGATATGATAGCCAATGGCGCATTCAATTTTGAGATATATCTCGGCAATACCATCTGGCCAATCTTCATATTTGCGATCCTTCCGCAATATAATACTATAGGATTCATACAGACTGCGTCGCTTTTTATCTCGCTTATCGCTCTTCATTTCATCGGAAAATGGACAGACCGGTCCAGAAGAAAAAAAATCCTGCTCCTGGGAAGCGTTCTCAACAGTTTTACGGGTTTTTTCAGGATCTTCGCAAATTCTTTTCTGAGCATATTCATGCTAAACAGCGCCGCTATCTTCACCGGAACATTGCAGGGCATACCATGGAATGTGAAACTTCAGGAGCATATGGACAAGGAACCCCGGACCGAATATGTCGCCATATTTGAGATCGGCGGAGCCTTGATCGCTTTTTTGGGGCTTCTGGCCTTCGCGGTCATTTCAATTTTTTTGCCGTTCAAAGATGTTCTGATCTATGGCATTATTGTCAGCGCCATATCCGGATTATTTGTGAATTTGATCAGGGAGTAGATAGGTTTCAAAAATACCTGATATACTATATAATAAAAGATAAGAGAAGCGGTACTTTTGTCAGGCGCAAGTGTTTTTTTATCTAATTATGCAAAGAAATTTCTGGAGTGCAAGCATTGCGGGATGATTCTTTAACTGGGTATTTATGCTAAAACCACTCAAGATATTATTTGTAACGACGGACCTTCCGCCCTTTTGCAAAGCGGGCGGTCTTGGAGATGTTTCAAATTCTCTTCCGAAAGCCATTTCGGACATGGGCCATGATATAAGAATAATTCTGCCGCGCCACGGAGTGATAGATGAGGGTGCTAATGGCATAAAGCTGATCCGGGACAATATCAAATTGAAAATAAAGGACGGAGTCGAGATCATATTCAGGATAAAAGGATCCGTGCTGGATGGGAAGGTTCCCGTATATTTCATAGACAAGCACAAATATTTCGGAGGAAGGAGTAAGTTGTACGGATATGAAGACGAGAATCAGAGATATATGTTCTTCTGTTTCGCGGTCATAAAGGCGATCGAGGATATGGACGGCTGGACGCCGGATATTATACACTGCAATGACTGGCATACGGGATTGATACCATATCTTCTGAAGGCCGGATTCAATCGGAAAGAAAAACTGAGCAGGATAAAAACATTATTTACGATACACAATCTCACTTTCCAGATGGGAAGGGATTGGTGGAAGATAGATAAAGGCAAACAGGATGATGGGATAAGCGAAATCCCGGACTTCAATGACAAAGAGAGGATCGACAGGATAAATTTTATGAAGAGGGCGATCTTGAGCTCCGACATCGTGAATACGGTCAGCGAGCGTTATGCTGAGGAGGTTTCGGAGGAGAAGCTGGGTCAGGGATTGCATGATGTGCTGGAAGAGAGGATGGCGAAAAAGGAATTTTATGGAGTTTTGAACGGGATCGATTATATGAGCTATAATCCCAAGACCGACCCCGGCCTGGAGGCTAATTATGACGAAAACGATTTTGTTGAAAAAAAGATCCTGAACAAAAGAAAGATTCAGAAAGACTTCGGTCTTGAGGAAAATGATGATATACCGCTGATCGCCATGGCAACCAGGATCACGGAACAGAAAGGATTTGATCTTATCTTGGAAATAACCGATGCCATCCTGAGACTGAATTTGCAGCTTGTTCTGGTCGGGCCTGCCGATCCCTATTATCGCAAGAAGTTCAAGAAGATAAGCAAGAAAAATCCGAAGAAGATCGGAGTTCTCCTTAAATTCGAAACGAAAAGCATAACCGGGATCTATGCCGCCTCTGACATGTTTCTTATGCCATCGCGTTTTGAGCCATGCGGCCTTGGGCAGATGATCAGTCTTCGGTATGGTTCCATACCGATCGTCAGGGAGACCGGGGGGCTTTGCGACACCATAACGAATTTCGATCCGGCGACGAGGCATGGGAACGGATTCGTGTTCAAGACATTCAACCAGAAAGCGCTTCTCGTTGCAATCGTGAGAGCGCTCGAAAACTATAAGTTCAAAGATTCCTGGCGAGACCTTGTCAGGAAGGGGATGCGTGAATCATATTCCTGGAAGATACCAGCCAAGAGATATATAATACTTTATAATAAAGCCATAAAAAATAAGGACAAAAAATTTATGTACAAAACAATTACAGACATCGATGAAAAGATAAAAGCGCTTTCGAAAAAGGAAGGCTTTATTTTGAAGAAACCGCTCAAGGAATTCATTGAAGGAAAAAAGAGATTTTACTCCGCTCCGGTCACCAAGGGCGGTAAAAAGCTATTTCTCAAAGCAAGGCTTGCCGATGACAACGGCTCGGTGTTCGCGTTGGAGAAGGAGATGAAGATAACCAAAATATTGACCGAGAACGCTCAAATGTCAGGCAAAGTAAATTTTACGAAATATGCGGGCGGATCCTTCGGCGAGATCCCGGAATGGTATATGCATGAATATGTGGAAGGCAGGCTTCTTGGGTCCTTTTATGAAATGCCGGCAAAGAACGAAAAAGAAATTTATGCGAAAAATGCCGTGAAAAATCTTCTGGGGCTCCAGGGGATATCGGATGTTTTCAAGGCTGAGGCCGAGAAAAGCGGCATTATAAAGAATATAAAAAAACGGGGATATGAGGATTATAAGAATACGATCGGGTTCTATAGAAAAGAAAAAGTCGGGAATGGAAAAGTTGACCATGAAAAAATATCCGACCTTCTTGAGAAGAATAAAAAAGAGTTGGACGAGGACCTTGTTGTTGCTCATGGGGATTTCACGCTGGCAAACCAGATAATCGATGAGAGGGGTGATGTCTATCTTTCTGATTGGGAATCGGTCAGGATCGATAATATGGCCGCTGATCTGACCCATCTCTGGGTGCAGACCTGGAGATATCCCGCATGGAGAAAGAAGCTTCTCGGAATATTTTTGAATGAGCTTCCGGAAGCGAGGAAAGAAAGGTTTAAAAATATTTTCAGAATAACGGCCATCGAACAGTCGCTTGCGGAAATAAAGTGGAACTCGGCGCTCTGCGACAAAAAATACAAGAAAGGCGTGATCGACATTTCCATCATTGTGATAAAGACGGCATTGGAGGGATTCGAGGGACTACTTTCAATGTAAAAGCCATTTGGATTTAATTGATTATTTTAATCATTATGGTAGAAATAAAGGTTTTGATAGAAGGTGTTCATGAGAGCGACAAAGTATTCAAGGCAAGCTCCACGGTGACGCTAATCAAGTCTGATAAAAATATAATTGTTGATACCGGCTCATTTTTAGATGAGCAAAAAATAGTTGACGCGTTAGCTAAAGAAAACCTAAAATCGAAGGACATTGATCTGGTAGTTCTTACTCATTTGCACATAGATCATTCAAGAAATACAAACATTTTTTCGAATGCTGTTCTTTATGTAAAACATTCTCATTTTCCCGGCTCTAAATGGAATATTAATGATATAACTTGCGAAACTGTAGAGCTCGATAATTTGGAAATAGCACAGGGTGTCAAAATAATTCTGAGCCCTGGTCATTTTCCGTATCACATATCGGTGGTTGTAAAAACTAAGGACGGTATCGTTGTTATTGCAGGAGATGCGGTTTCAACAAAAGAAGCTCTCGGAAAAATACCATACCCGCAATGGAATGATGAGGAATATTTGAAGAGCCAAAAGAAGATTATGGAAATTTCCGATTGGATAATTCCGGGCCATGGAGGAATGTTTAAGGTAAATAAATAAAATATGTTTGTCATCTCGAGCGAAGCTTTTGAGCTTTTGAAGCAAGAAAGCGAAGTCGAGAGATCCCTCCAGTGTCGCTAGAAATTTATTTACAAGGATATCCACGGCAGAGCGATCTCTCCACTCTCCCGAGTACTCGGGATCGGTCGAGATGACAAAAACCTCATAAAATAAAAAGGAGAGTAAATATGTCGAAGGAATATGTTTATTATGTTTACATAATTGCAAGTGTTACCGGAACTCTATATGTCGGAGTTACGAATAATTTACAGCGTAGAGTATTTGAACATAAACAAGATTCGATTGAAGGATTTACTAAAATATATTCTTGTCACAAGTTGGTATATTATGAGCAGTATTCGGATATTCGCGATGCAATATCGAGAGAAAAACAATTGAAAAAGTGGAGGAGGGATAAAAAAGAAAAATTGATTAGGACCGGTAATTCTTCATGGAAAGATTTAAGCTTGGATCTCTGATCGTGGAAAGAGGGATCCCTCGGCGTTGCTCGGGATGACATATATATATATATTAATGTGTCATTCACCGATCCGCCGGCTGGCGGAGAGTGGAGGAATCGCTCTTCATGCGAAATGATGGTTACTGTGTCGATTTATCAAGTTAAATATTACAAATGAAAAAACTTCGAATCGCGCAACTTGCTCCGCTTTGGGAGACTATTCCTCCAAAAAAATATGGCGGAATCGAGATCATGATCGACCGCATAACCAACGAACTTGTGAAGAGGGGGCACGAGGTCACGCTTTTTGCGACCGGAAACTCAAAGACAAGCGCAAAGCTGGAATCGGTTTTTCCAAGGTCGCTATTTGAAGAGAAGATGGATTGGTTCCATAGATCCCAGAACCTGATCAATGCGGCGAATGCCTTTTCGCACTCGGGAGAATTTGATGTGATCCATAGCCATATGATGGATAATGCTCTGTTTTTTACGGGTACGACAAAAACTCCGGTTCTGACTACTCTTCACAATGTCCTTCCGGACCCAAAACAGAAAGGTAATGACGACTATATCGCATTCAAATACTATTCAAAAAAAACCAATTTTGTAAGCATAAGTTTCGACCAGAGGACACACACGGACATTGATCTTAATTATATTGATACCGTGTATAACGGCATTGACATAGACAGTTTTGATTTCAATCCAAAGCCGGAAAATTATTTGGCGTGGCTTGGAAGGATCCACTACGGAAAGGGGATGTGGGATGCGTTACATGCGGCCAAGGCGACAAAACAAAAGCTTATTGCCGCGGGCAACATCACGTGCGAATCGGATGAGAAGTATTTCAAGACCGTGGAGCCGATGATCGACGGGAAGAAAAGGAAATATATAGGAGAAGTGGGTCCGAAAGAAAAGAACAAACTTCTTCGCGGAGCAAAGGCGCTTCTTTTTCCCATCCGCTGGGAAGAGCCGTTCGGCCTGGTCATGGCGGAAGCGATGGCTTGCGGAACTCCGGTCATAGCTTTTAAAAGAGGCTCTGTTCCGGAGATCGTGAAGGATGGCGTCACCGGCTTTGTCGTTGAGGACGAAAAGGGTCTTATTGAGGCCATAAAGAACATCGGCAAGATCGACCGCACCGAGTGCAGGAAGCATGTCGAAAAATATTTTACCATAGAAAAAATGGTTGACGCATATGAAAAGGTTTATGAGAAAATAATCAATGAAGCAAAGAGATAATGTTTAAAATTCCTAAAAAATATCTATAAATCGGGAATGAGTATTATTTAGTGGCAAACAGGAATTTTAATCAGGCGTAAGCTTAACAGCTATGTTTAAAAGAAAAGCTCCAATAAATAATGTTCTTTTCTGCATTTTGATGTTCGTATTATTGGCAGGAATGGCTATCCTTTTCAAGCCGGCAGATGCTCAGGTCTCCGGAGAAACTGGACAAAGAATTAAAACTCCGGCGCAAAATTATTTCATTCGGTTTTTATTTTTCCGATGGCAGCATTTAAAAAAAGGGCAAGCGACATTTTTGTATGAGAAAAAATAAATTTATTTTATTGAGAAAATTTATATGCATTTGTTTAAATTTGATTCTATTTATTGACAGTGAGATAATGCGCCCTGTAAGGGTAATAATTAAATCTCATTATCACTATGCAGCACCAAAAATGTTCGTTGGATTTGTATGTTGATTTCTTAATTGCATCGCAAAAACAATATGCGGGCTTAGAATTAAGCAAACGCGCAAGTATTAAAATTAATAAATTAATTAAATTTTAAACGTATGTTTAAAAAAGACATGACAAAAGTTTATAAAATATTTTTAGCGGCAGCAATAATTTTAGTCAGCGGTCCGAATATTTCTTATGCTATGGAGGCATATGGCCTTGCCGGTATGTCACAATTTGAAAGATTGCCATATTTAAGGCTTGATACGTTAGCCGGAGCAGATTCCAGCTACGACAGAACCGGCGCCAATCAGGATCACGATAAATGGCTTTATACGGAAAACGGAGAACAGGTTATTTTGGATTTGAAAGGCCCGGGCCAACTGGATCGCATGTGGTTTACCGGATTGACCGGAGAAAATACGCCTGCTAGGCTTCTTGGTAATTTGGTGGGAACTGTAAAAATATATTTGGACGGGGAAACCGTTCCGCGTAAAAATATGCCGCTTAATACTATGTTTTTAGGCAGTACGCTTCCATTTATTTCTCCTCTGACCGGGAATTATGCCATATCAAGTTCAGGCAATTATAATTATTTACCCATAACTTTTAATAATTCAATTAAAATTACTTTGACAGGGACAAAAACCCCCACTTTCTATAATTTTAATTATCATATGTTTCCTGTTAACGCATCTGTCGCGACTTGGACGGGTAATGAAGACAGTTCATCGGTAAAAAGCATATGGACTAACGCGAGCAATGATCCCAAAAGTGATGCGGGTAATGTTCTTGTCAGCGGAACGGCGGATATGCCCGCGAACACTAGCCAGACTTTGCTTGATATAGCCGGACCTCGCAGCATTTCTTCGATAAAAATAAAAATTCCATCTCTAACAAAGGATATTTTAAATAACGTGTATTTAAAAATATCGTGGGACAATGAAGCCAGCCCCAGCATTAATGCGCCGATTGGAGCATTTTTTGCCATGGGCAATTCCAATCCTTATCCGACACGCGCTTTGCCGGTCGGAAAAGACGCGGCTGAATTTATGTACAGCTATTTTCCCATGCCTTTCCGGAGCAATGCTAAAATAGAATTGGTAAGCCAGCACCCATCTGCCCTTAATGGCATAGCTTATGAAATTAAGCATAAGCCTTTTGCCGGTAATTTTTCAGAGGTCGGATACTTAAAAACGCAATATAATCATGGGTCGCATGCTGCCAATGACGGTACGGATTTTAATATTATAGACGCTGAAGGTTCGGGTAATTTTGTCGGTGTAATGCAGAGTATTAAAGGTCCTATTATAATTAATTCAGATGGCACTGTTGGCAGTTATCCTTTTATGGAAGGGGATGAAAGAATATATGTTGATGGTAGCCAGAGTCCGATCGCGCAAGGAACCGGTATCGAAGATTTTTACAATGGCGGATTTTTTTATGTAACCAGCAGAATGGGGGATAAAGTCACTAACTTTAGCTTGCCGACGCATGGAGCGACGGCAAATACAGGGCTATATTCTTCAACCGCGGCAGCGGGTTCTCTTTCAATGAATTCCCAATACCGTTTTTTTATCAGCGATCTTATTCCGTTTAGAAAACACATTAAAATCGGGGTAGAGCATGGCAGCGGAAATAATCGCGCCGTAGAGGAATGGACGCTTGCTTATTATTATTTTAAACCCGATGCCAGCATGGTCTTAACTGACACTATTGATATTGGAACATCGGCGAGCGAGACGAGCCATGGTTATGCTATAACCAATCAGGCCTCTCTGGGTACATTGAATTCTTTTTATCCCGGAGAGAAATATAAAACAGCTGTCAGCGATGCGGGCAGAACCCATACAGGAACTAGTCAGTTCAACGCATCGATCAATTCTGTTAATAGCGGGGTGATATTGCGCCGGAGTTTGGATTATAGCGTATTGAACCAGCAAGCGGAAGTATATGTGGATAATACTCTGGTTGGAATATGGTACACAGCCGGATCCAATGCGACATTAAAATGGAAAGATTCCGATTATTTGATACCGTCGAGTTTTACAAACGGAAAGAGCCAAATACAAGTGAAAATAAAATGGATATCCGGCGCATCGTGGACAGAATACAAGTATCAGGTTTTTTCGACTAATTTTGTCGAAAGCAACCCGGTTCTTCCGCCAACCGATTCTGCTGCGCCATCGATCGCAATTACGAGTCCCGCCAATAATGAAACATATTACAATGCTGTTGCCAGCGTTTCAGGGACTGCGTCGGACGATATTGCTGTGAATAAGGTCGAAGTGAAAGTCGGCGCCGGCGCATGGCAGCTTGCCAGCGGCACGACTTCATGGACTATATCAAATCTCGCGCTTGTTTCCGGGTCAAATGTAATTACTGCCCGGGCTGCTGATACTGCGACTCCTCAAAAAACTGCGGAAACATCTATTACAATAATTTATACTCCGACAGTTGTTGATCCGGGTTTGCCAACGAATGAACCGGGGAAAATATGGAATCGGACATTTAATGATGATTTTGATGGAACAGCTATTGATCAAACTAAATGGCGAGGCGGATATGAGAAAGCATTGTGGTGCGGCGATCCGAATGGCACCTGCCCAAGCCAATTTACTGGAGTTACTGTGTCAGGCGGAACGCTTAAGTTACAGCCAAAGCAAGGCTCTACGACTTGGGATTATCAAAATCGCGCAATGATACATACTGGCGGAATACCTGGCGCCACGAATTTGGGCGATAGGCCGAAGTTCAGCCAAAGATTCGGGTATTTTGAAGCTAAGATCAAATTTCCTACCAATGCCAGTGGGGAAGGCAATGGCTATTGGCTTTCTTATTGGGCTTTGCCGGTAGGAAAGACATGCGCAGGCGGAAGATGCAGTGCGGCGAATACCGATAATGGTATTAATCAATTTGAGGAGGTGGATATTCTTGAGCATTGGTATCCTGCTACAGGTTTGACTAGGACAAAACTTAATTTTCATGATCTTACATTTAACCAAAAACGTACCGATGGAATCACCGCGATAGGCTTTAATTATCCGACGACAACAGTCGGCAATTTATCAGCAGATTTTCATCGGTATGGTTTGTATTGGCGAGATGATGGCACTGGCGCTTTGCTTCCTGATGGCACTCATCAAGGTTCGATGCAAGTGTATTTTGACGGTGTTCCCCAAGGTACCCCATGGCCGGTGAGAAGTTTAAATTATTGGCAAGATGGAATAGCTCCGATCTTACAAGTTATTCCTTGTACATCTTCTGATCCTGCGACTTGCAGGACATCTACAGTTTCCAATCCGCTTATATTCGATTATGTAAAAGTATATAAAGAAATTTCTGATATTCCCGCTGCTAAAACAAAAATTATGCCTCTTGGCGATTCGATAACCGCTTGGGATTACAGCTATCGCGTCAAATTATTTAATTCTCTGACAGCTGCCGGCTGGAATTTTGATTTTGTGGGTTCTACCACGACAACCGCTCAGAATATACTGCAACCGTCTATCCGCGTACCGGATCAAGCTCTTGACTCGAATCATGAAGGCTGGGGCGGCAAAACAATAAGCGAGCTTTCTACAACATTTGATAGCACTCTTGCGTGGATTACGGCCGATCCTGTTCAAAGGAAGCCTGATATTATTACGCTACATATTGGAACAAATAATATTTTTCGGCCATCCAGAGTAGCGGAAGCGCCGGCTGATCTCGGTGTTTTGATCGATAAGATAAAAACAAATTTACCCGATACAAAAGTTTACGTTGCCTCGATTATTCCAATGGGGACTCAATATGATCCGGGCAGTTCTTTGGTGAATGCGTATAATGCGGCAATCAAGACTATAGTGCAGGGGAAAGGCGGAAATGTTTATTTTGTGGATATGAATGCTGAAGCCGGTATTAATACGGCTACTGATCTTGAAGGCGGAAGCATCATTGGTCTTCATCCTACTCATTCTGGCTCCGATAAAATGGCCGATGTTTGGCTGAGCCATTTGAATTTATCTTATGTACCTGTTCTCACTTCTATCGCAGTTTCACCAATAAATGTCTCTATTCCAATTAATGGAACTCAGGTGTTTAGCGCTGTTTCCAAAGATCAAAATGGAAATTCTATGACGGGCGTTAATATTTCATGGACTTCTTCCAATAACACCGTTGTTAGCGTTGATTCTACCGGTATGGCTACTGCGCTTTCACTTGGCACTGCAACTATTACCGCTTCCAGCGGAGCAAAATCCGGCACTGCCTCTGTCGCTGTCACCCTGGCCCAAACCAATCTCATCCTAAACTTTTCCTTTGAATCCGGCACTTCTCCCTGGACTTTCTACACTAACGGCACTGGCACTTTTACGTCTTCTCCTCCCGCCAGCACCGGCCTTAAAGCCGCCAAAATTTTCCTTTCCACCCTTGGCACTAATATGCAACTGTATCAATCCGGCATTTCTCTGGAACCCAATACTTCATATCGCTTAACTTTCTCCGCCTATTCCTCAACCGGCCATGATTTTAAAGTAAATCTTTTTAAAGATATTTCTCCTTATACCAATTACGGCTTGGCGAGTTATACTCCTAATCTTACATCTTCCTGGCAGGTCTTTACCAAAGATTTTACCACTTCCGGTTTTTCAGGCAATGTCTCCGATACTCGTTTTCAGGTTTATTTCCCGGGTTTAGCCTCAGCCGGAGACATCTATTATCTCGATGATTTGAAATTGGAAAAAGTTATCTCATCACCCGCTGACCTTAACTCTGACAGTATCGTTAATTCCGTTGATTTTGGCATCATGATGAGCTTCTGGACTTACACCAATAAACCCAAGGCTGACCTTAATCAGGATGGGTTTGTTAATTCTCAAGATCTAGGAATGTTGATGAGTAAGTGGGGGTAGGGGAATAAAGAGAAAATAATTTCTAATCTTAAATTTCTAATTTCTAATGAATTTTTAATTACCCAATTTTTAAACTATAATTCTTATGGATCATTTTTCTAAAAAGCTCCCGAAAACAATTTTATTCGCTGCTATAGCACTGACGATTTTAGCGGGGGTATTTGTTCTACCCGTTGCAAACAAGAACAATAAAGCTTTGGCCGATACTGGCTTAGTTGGTTATTGGAGCTTTGATGAGGGAACCGGAATGACTGCGGCCGATTCGTCGGGAAATGGCAATACCGGAACATTATTGAACGGTCCTGTCTGGACCACCGGCAAGAAATGGAATGCTTTGCAATTTGACGGAATAAATGATTATGTGGATCTGGGAAGCAATGCTTCTTTAAATTTCGGCGCGGCCGATAATTTCTCTATTTCTTCCTGGATAAATATTAATGATAATACGGTTAGTTCGGGAATCTATGCCACCAGTGACGAATGGCCAACTGGTGATTATTTTAATTTATATTACAGGGGAAGTCAGCAAAAATTAAGATTTGGATATAATTACGGAGGAGGATCGGCCTATACATCCATAGATGCCGTTCTGCCATCCGCGATGACGGAGGGAGTCTGGCATCAGGTGGTCCTGGTTAAATCCGGAACTACCGCTGTTTTCTATTATGACGGCTCTCCTTTAACAACTGTTACCGGGGGGCAGCTTGGCGCCATGAATACTTTCGGAGGAGTAAAGAGGATCGGAAAGGGGAACGCAAATCTAAACTATTTCGATGGTTTGATCGATGAGGTAAAAGTCTATAACCGTGCTCTTACCGTTTCCGAAGTTTCAGCTGATTACCAGGGAGGAACGTTCGATCAGGTTCTCACTTCAATTTCCGTATCTCCTTTTTCTTCCATTATTAAAGCAGGTTCGGCTAAAGTTTTCACCGCGTCTTCCCAGGATCAGAATGGAAATAGCATGACCGGAGTTGCAGTTTCCTGGAGCAGTTCCAGCCCGGGTGTTGCTACTGTTAATGCTTCCGGAGTAGTTAGTGGAGTAGCTACAGGCACCGCTACGATCACCGCTTCAAGCGGAAGCAAGAGCGGAACGGCGTTTGTCGTGATAACCTCTTCAGTTTCTCCCGCCACCGTCACTTATTCCGGTGGCATGATAACTATCAGTTCCGGAACAGCGAATTTTGAAGATGTCTATAATATGGTCAATGATCCGGCGGTTTTGTCAAAAACGGGAACTGAATATACTTTAACCTCCAGCATAACTATTGATCCGGGAGCTACTCTCACGATCGACGCGTCGCAAGCGGGCGGCATAACCTTGAAATTCAACGAACCGGCTCATAATACTTATTACATAATGGATAAGGGAACATTGAATATCAATAACGCCATCCTTACTTCGGCAACAGGAAATGCCTGGTACATATTATCCGGCAATGACGCCAAGGTTCAATTGGACAATTCGGACATCAGTAAATGCGGAATTGATGTATATCCTTGTGTTAAGACCGGTGAATATGATGTCGGAACGACAACCAATACGGTAACTTGGACAAACCTGAAAGTTCATGATAATTTGGGATATTATGTTTTTTTCACGGGAAACGGTTCTTACTGGGTGAATATTGATAATCTTGAAGCATATGATCTGACATGGAGAATGTTTGATTTCACGCAGGCCACGATAAGAAATTCAAAATTTCACGATCTGGATCCGGGTAATGGCGGTTTGACCATCATTTCTTGGGGAAAAGGCGGACAAGTTTATGATTCTGAATTTTATAATATAAATACGAATGTCGCGGGGACCGGCAGTGTTTTCTATTGCAAAGAAGGCGGAGGAGGATGTGTTTTCCAAAATAATCATATTCATGATGTGAACCTCGGATATATCATTGGGTTCTATGGTTCCGGCTGGCCCAATACTACTATCTATAAAGATAATCTGATCGAAAACAGTACAGTGTCGTCCGCGGTCGTTTATTGGCGGGCGAATCAATATTTCGGGGGAGTAGATCTAAAATCCAATTTCAATAACAATATATTGAGAAATATAAGCGGTTACAGGATATTTGAATTTCATTCCGGCGGACAAAATGTAAGAATTTGGAATAACACTTTGGAAAATGTAACGGCGACCAGCGGACAATCATTTCGCGCTGATTATGAAAGCGGCCAGGCCGGAGGAAGCACGTATCACCCCGGTGATTCGGCAAATTCAATAATATATGACATGAATTTTCCCGGAAATATCCGCATATATGATCTGGATGTTCCAGGTGATCAATCCATTCGCGGCAAGCTTCTTCCGTTTGTGAATGTAAACTATGGTTCGGTGACTGTTAATATGCCGGATGATTATTTCTATGACTACAAATATCTTGATGTCAAAGTCGTGGATTCAAGCAATAACCCAATTAATGGAGCTACAGTAACTATCGCAAACGATACCGATGCCAATTATCCGGCCATAAATTTGTATCGTCAAACCAAGTTGTCTGTTGCAACCGGTACTGACGGACACATTCCTCTTCCATCGGATCTCACCAATACTGTAGCTGTTCTTGATTTCTGGAAGACCTCAGCTGCCCAGCAAGAAATGACCTATACCATTACGGCTTCTTATGGCGGCAAAACCAATTCTATAGCGGTTACCCCCGATTCCACCTGGTATCGCACGAACCCTCTTGTCTCCACGAACACCGTTACTATTCAACTGACGACTGCAGTCACTCCGCCAGCCGTCTCCACTGCTGATCTTAATTCTGATGGTCATGTTAATTCCGTTGATTTTGGCATCATGATGAGCTTCTGGAACTACACCTCTAAACCCAAGGCTGACCTTAATCAGGATGGGTTTGTTAATTCTCAAGATCTAGGAATGTTGATGAGCCAGTGGGGATAGGGGAATAAAGAGAAAATAATTTCTAATCTTAAATTTCTAATTTCTAATGAATTTTTAATTACCCAATTTTTAAACTATAATTCTTATGGATCATTTTTCTAAAAAGCTCCCGAAAACAATTTTATTCATTGTTTTGCCGCTAATATTTTTAGCATTACTTATTTTTTCAAAACCAACCCTAATCCACGCCACGGGAGAAGTCGGGATTTGGCATTTTGACGAAACTTCCGGCACTACTGCCTCCGACTCTTCCGGAAATAATAACTCCGGAACATTAACTAATGGTCCCGTTTGGACTTCCGGTAAATCAGGCAATGCTTTGCAATTTGATGGAGTGGATGATTTTGTCAGCATGCCTTTAGCACTCAATCAAAATAACTGGTCAATTGAAGGATGGATAAATCCAACCGTGGGAGACAATGCTGAGAATCATGTTTTTGGAAGCAGTGGCATGCAGGTATGGGTAGTAAACGGTAATATGTTTCAATTTTTAATGGGAGGTAATTATGCGAATTATGCTTCACTATCTTACGGTACATGGTCGCATGTGGTTCTTGTTGCTGATTCCAACGGCCATTATTTATATGTAAATGGAATTTTGAGAGGCTCTGGTGCAGGTACAGGCAATCTTGGCGAATTAATAAAAATTGGCAGTTATAAGTATGGTAGTGCCAATTTCAATGGTTCTATCGATGAAGTGAAAATTTATTCTCACGCGCTTTCTGCTTCTGAAGTTTTAGCCGAGTATACAGGATCATCAACACCCACACCGACCCCCGCAACCACGTCAACTCCAAGTGTAACACCAACGACTACCCCCACTCCTATTCCCGTTCTTACATCTATTTCAGTTTCTCCTTCCTTCGCAACTGTTCAAGTAGGTTCTACTCAAACCTTTATTGCCACTCCTAAAGACCAGAATAATAACACTATGACTGGAATAACAATTTCTTGGACTTCATCCAATAATTCCATTGCTATGATTAATTCCTCCGGAGTTGCTACTGGAGTGGCGGTTGGCACGGCCACCATAACTGCTTCGAGCGGAATTACAAATGGGACATCAAGCATAACCGTTGTTTCTTCCGGTTCGCCCACTTGTTCTGCTATCGGCGCCGCCACTTACAACGCCAGTACCAATACCATTATGCTTAATAGCAGCACAAGCACTCTTTGCACAATTTATAAGGATATTAATAATTTTTCAATATTGAGTTATGATTCTGCGATAAACACTTATACTTTGAATGCTAAGATTGACAGCTCGGGCCCGTATAATTTAAATATTGAAAATACGACTCTTTTGATGAATAACAATGTAGATGATGGATATTTTATTCATACTGGTTGGAATTTAACTATCAATAACTCTACAATAAAATCAAAAAATGGAAAAAGATTCAATATTTGGTCAGCGACAAAAGCTAATGCCGATGGCTACTCAGTGTTAATAAAGGATAGCGTTATCGATGGCGGCTGGATTAAAATAAAAGACAATACTGGATTATATTATGCTAAAGCTGGTTCACCATATGTACAAATTCTGAATACAACTATAAAAAATGTAGATGTAACGGACTCGACTGAATATGCCCCCTCCGTTCTTTATTTGTTTGAAAATGCAGGATACAAAGCAGTTATAGACGGTTTGATTCTTGAAAATGTGCATGGAGGATATGTTTATAGTGGGACCATAACATTGAACAGTGGAGCTACTGATGCATCCCTAAAAAACATACGTATTTCAAACAGTTCTCATCCATATTGGGGAGCTATCCATATATTTGGTGGGGCGACGGGTGTAACGATGGATAATATAGTGATCGAGAACAGTAGGTTAGGTTCCGGTGGAGGAATATCAGATAAAGAAGGTCTTTGGAATGTTGGGAAAACAAGGTTGTTTAAAAATGTTACTATAAACAATGTAAGCGGTACAGGGATATATACGTATCAGAATATGTGGGTAAGTGATTTCCCCAGTGGAAATAGATATGAAAATTTAATTGTTGATGGCGGAGCAGGCAAGGCAGCCAATATATATTATCAACCTTATGCGCAAGTTTCTTATCATTGGATATTCAATGCTCAGTTTAAAAATGCTACTTATGGATTTGTTGTAAGAAATAATAAACTATTCTTATCCAATGTTTTGGTTCAAAATATAACAAATATGTATCGCTCTTTAAATGGCGCTGAATCCGGCGAAGTTAATTGGTATGAACTGGCTGATATTTATGTAAAAGACAGCAACAATAACCCGATCAATGGTGCGGCGATCACAATAGCCCCCAATACTGTTGCTCCGGTCCCGAATGTGACGGATAAATGGTTCAATGCCAAAACCACCATCACAACAGGCTCCAATGGCCATACCCCTCTGCCTTCCGATGAAACCGGTATGATAGCGCTCTTAAGAAAGAGAGACTATAACAGCGGAGCAAATACTACCTCTTATTCTTATACCATCACCGCCTCCTCTAATGGTAAAACCGCTTCCACTACCGTCACTCCCGACGCCACTTGGTATCGTACCGACCCTCTTATTCCCACCAACACAATTACTATCCAACTAGCAACCACTGTGGCTCCTACACCTGCACCTACCGCAACTGTCGACCTTAACTCTGACAGTATCGTTAATTCCGTTGATTTTGGCATCATGATGAGCTTCTGGACTTACACCAATAAACCCAAGGCTGACCTTAATCAGGATGGGTTTGTTAATTCTCAAGATCTAGGAATGTTGATGAGTAAGTGGGGGTAGGGGAATAAAGAGAAAATAATTTCTAATCTTAAATTTCTAATTTCTAATGAATTTTTAATTACCCAATTTTTAAACTATAATTCTTATGGATCATTTTTCTAAAAAGCTCCCGAAAACAATTTTATTCGCTGCTATAGCACTGACGATTTTAGCGGGGGTATTTGTTCTACCCGTTGCAAACAAGAACAATAAAGCTTTGGCCGATACTGGCTTAGTTGGTTATTGGAACTTTGATGAGGGAACCGGAATGACTGTGGTCGATTCGTCGGGAAATAATAGCACAGGGACATTAACCAATGGACCGACTTGGACTCCGGGTAAGATAGGGACTGGTTTGAGTTTTGACGGGGTTGATGATTATGTGTTAACAACTGTTCCATTAAGCGGATTAAATACTTTTTCTTTGGAAGC
The DNA here is from genome assembly GCA_041661265.1 of Candidatus Paceibacterota bacterium. Taxonomy (NCBI): domain Bacteria; kingdom Bacillati; phylum Minisyncoccota; species Minisyncoccota bacterium. The sequence goes on from JBAZUT010000016.1 coordinate 30,669, forward strand.
ATGGATTAATCCGGCGGCAGGCGACAATACGGAAAATCATATTTTTGGTATAAGCGGGATACAAAGCTGGGTAAAAAATGGTTATCTTAGTTTTTATTGCACTGATTATCCGGTGCAACCGCCGATACCCTATGGCCAATGGTCTCATATTGTTTTATCCGGCGACGCTAATGGACATTATATATATTTAAACGGAGTTTTGGTAAGTTCGAGTACTTATCCTTGCAATATTTCTTCAAACAGTTTAAAAATTGGCGAGTATAATAATGTTGGGGGAGGATATGCTTTTAATGGCTCTATTGATGAAGTTCGAATTTATAATCGTGCTTTTATACCGTCAAATGTCGTTTATTCCGACGGTACAATCTCTCTTAATAGCGGTACGGTGACCTTAGATGATATTTATACCGCCGTTAATAATCCGGCTGTATTATCAAAATCAGGAAATGAATATATTTTGACGGCGAATGTGAGCATAGGTTCTTCCGCCACACTGACAATTGATGCGGCAACGGCAGGAGGTATAACATTGAAATTTAATGAGCCTTCCCATAATCTTTATGGCATATTAAATTCCGGAACATTGAGTATTAACAATGCGATTATCACTTCGGCTACCGGAAATGCTTGGTACATATTAAATCATAACAACGTTGCTGCGATGAATCTTAATAATAGCGATGTTAGCATATGCGGACAAACTCCTGTGCCCTGTATTAAATTTGGCGATTATAATCAGTATGGCAAACCGACTAGAAAGTTCAGTTGGAACAACAACAAATTTCATGATAATCTTGGTTATTATATACTTTTTTTGAATTATGTTCCGTTTTGGGTGGATATGACCGATTCTGAATTTTATAACCTAACCGGATATGGAATAGATCTCAGTAGGGGAACTATCAGCAATTCAAAAATTCACGATATTGGCATAACAGGCAGCAACATTCTCACGATAATTGCATGGGGAGAAAATAATGCTATTGATGGCGGAGGAAGCGTATACAATTCGGAATTTTATAATATAAATACCGGGGATTTATTTTATTGCAAAGAAGGCGGAGGCGGATGCAAATTTCAAAATAATTGGATTCATGATGTTGACGCAGGCGTGATGCTTGGCGTTTATGGCTCCCAGCAGACTGATGCCGTAATATTCAGCGATAATATAATAGAAAATTCCACGGTTAAAGGCACTCCGAGCGGAGGACTGTTTGATTTTCGGGCAAATCAATATTTGGGCGGAGTTAATTTAACGTCTCAGATATATAATAATACCATAAGAAATATAACCGGTCCGTTATTTTCCTGGCATTCTGGCGGGCAAAATGCGAAAATTTGGAATAATACAGTTTCAAATGTACCGGGACTGGGCTTTTACGCAAATTATCAAGCTAGCCAAGCTGGTGGCGGAACTTATCATCCTGGAGATTCGTCGGGTTCAATACTGCGAGATATGGTTATGAATAATATTCGCATTTATGATTTGGATAATCCGGCCGATCAGTCAATACGTGGCAAGCTACCTCCTTTCTTAAACGTAAAATATGGTACTGTTAATGTCGATATGCCGGATGATAAGTTTTACGATTACAAATATCTTGACGTTAAAGTCGTTGATTCCAATAATAATCCGATTAACGGAGCTATTGTTGGAATTGCGAATAATATTGATAATACCAATTATCCTTCCATTAACGCTGATGGAACAATTAAATCTTCTTTTCTCACTGGCTCCGACGGGCACACGCCACTACCTTCAGATACAACAAACACAGCAGCTATCCTTGATTTCTATAAAACCTCAACTACTCAGACAGAAATGACTTACACTATCACCGCCTCAAAAGATGGTAAAACCGCTTCCACCACCATTACTCCTGATGCTATTTGGTATCGTTCCAACCCTCTTATTCCAGTTAACACTATTACAATTCAATTGCCGACTACACCAATTTTCGCACCTTTACCCTCTTCTTCCGCCGACCTTAACTCCGATGGCCACGTCAACTCTGCTGATTTCGGAATGCTCATGAGCGCCTGGGGTAGCACTTTAAAACCCGCCGCTGATCTTAATCAGGACGGCATAGTCAACTCCGTTGACTTCGGGATCTTGATGAGCCAGTGGGGGTAGGGAAATGAAAATGACAAATGATAAATTTTAAATTTAAAAACAATTATTAATCTAAATATCAAAACAAATGCAAATAAATTTAAAACACCGTTTTGAAAAAAGCGGTGTTTTAGTGCATAAAAACATTTTGGAGAAAAGATATATTAATTGTATAATATAGTAAGAAAATTGAATTATTCTAGTATATAATTTTAAATAATAATTAATATCTATGGCTCATTTTCACAAACATCTCTCCAAAACTATTTTGTCCCTTTTCCTACCTCTTTTATTTTCGGCAGGTATTTTTATTTTCTCTTCCTCTCTCTCGACCCAAGCTACCGGAGAAACAGCTTATTGGAAGTTTGATGAAACTTCCGGCACCTCCGCTTCTGATTCCTCCGGCAACAACCTTACTGGAACTCTGGTCAATGGTCCTGCCTGGGTAGCCGGCAAATCAGGCAACGGCCTCCAATTCGATGGAGTCAATGATTACGTGGAATTAAACAACCCTTCTTCTTTTCCCTCAGGAACATCTTCCCGCTCTATGTGCCTCTGGCTTAAGCCTTCCACCTTAGCCACTCCCACTTATGGCACCTACCTCTTTTTTTATGGCACCCGCGCTGCTAATCAGGCCATGTATATCGCTACTGAAAGCAATGGCCGAGTCTACGGCGGAGCCTGGGCTTCGGACATTTATTCGGCCAATAACTTTCTTACTGCTAATACCTGGAGCCATGTCTGCTTAACTCACGATAGCACTACTGCCACGCTTTACGGCAATGGCCAAGTCTTAGGCACAACCAATTCCACCGGGTGGAATCTTGTAAAATCAATTGCTCAGATCAATGTTAACTACGCCGGCACTCATAACTATAATGGAGCGATCGACGAAGTGAAACTTTTTAATCGAGCTTTGACCCTTGCTGAAGTCCAAGCTGACTACGATGCGGGTACTGTCCCTGATACTACTCCTCCCGTCATTTCCGGCGAAGCAGCTTCTTCTATCACTTCTTCCGGCGCTACTATCACCTGGACAACGGACGAGGCCAGTGATACCCAAATAGAATACGGCACGACCCTAAGCTATGGAAATTCAACCACGCTCAATTTAAGCATGGTCGCTTCTCATTCCCAAGCTCTCACTAATCTCACTTCTTCCACCCTTTATCATTATCGGGTGAAAAGCAAAGACGGAGCAGGGAATCTGGCTACCGGAACTGATAAAACTTTCACCACTGCTGAGGTCTATGTTCCTGTTCTCACCTCCATCACTGTCTCTCCCGCCACTGCTTCTGTCGGTATCGGCTCCACTCAAACTTTTAACGCCACGCCCAAGGATCAAAATGGGAATCTAATGACCGGCATTACGATAAATTGGATTTCTTCAGATACGGGAATCGCAAGGGTCGCTCCCGGAATTGCTGTTGCTAATATTTCCACCGGAGAAGCTACGGGGGTGGCGTTAGGAACTGCCACCATTACCGCATCAAGCGGGGGAATTTCAGGTAGTGCGGGCTTGACGGTTACGGAAGCTTCGACGGCATGTACATTTTATGTTGATGATGACGGGACAGGGGATTTTAACGTAAATCATAGTGATGACGCGGTCGAGATTAATCAGGCGATTAATCGAGCCAATGTTTGCGCGGTTAATTTGCAGGCGGGAAATACATATTCAAATCCAGCCGAAGCGCCGAAAGGAACGGTCATTTTACGCAAAACAACAACACCCTATGATATTTCAACAACTTCAATAGTAATGCAATCGCATATATCTCTAGAGGGTGAATTCGACGATGTTACTTTGAGTTTGACTACAATTAAATATGAAATGTTATTAAGCAGAGGTAAAACCAACATCGGAATTAAGCATCTCACATTTGATGGAAATGTTTATCGTATCCCAGCTAAAAATGCGTGTCAAGGTGGATTATATTATAAAGGTTTTGATTGTATGGCGGTACATGTAGTGAGTAGTAATTATGTAGATATTCAAAATATAACTGGTCGTTTTATTGGCGCTGATCTAATTCAACTTGACGGTTCTGGGAGTGGAAATGTTAATGTTAAAAATATCCGGTATACGAATTCAGGGCATTCAGGCGTGGGTGTTACGGAAAATACAGGGATGCATGATCTTACAATTGATAACGTGTATTGCAAAGATATAGGGAATACTTGCGTTAGACTTGATGGCGCAAATGGAGTCACTATAAAAAATATGTACGCCGAGGATACCGGCAGTTCTTCAAGCGTGCCTGCAATATTGCCTGACTTTTCTTTAGAATTTGGCATTCAGATTAGTAATACAGGTTCTTCAAATAATATAAATATTAATATTGAAAATATTACTGTTGTAGGAGCTACTAATGCCGGCATTTTAATATGGGATCAGACTAAGCTTCCTACGGATAATACACGGTGGTACGGACATACAATTAATATAAAGAACGCATTAATTGATTGTAGAGGGGATAATCCTAATAATAATGACAATAGGTGCAGTGCACTTGGCGCTTACGCTGGAGGGCCTGGCGGTATTGTAATTGACTCAATTAATAATGTTACTATTGATGGCGCAACAATTACTAATGCATTTAAGCCTGGAGTACCCGCCATTAAGCTTAATAATAAAAAAAATATGCCGATGGAAGTTACGATTAAAAACAGTGTATTGGCAAATAATGCGGGAGGTTACGGAATACTTAAAAGCGGCAGTGTTACTGATACGATTAAGTACTCTGATTTTTATAATAATGCCTTTGGTTCTATATCCAGTGGAAGTCTTGATGGAACTAATATTCTCACAAACCCTCTTTTCGCCTCTTCCACCGACTTTCACCTGAAATCCCCATACGGCCGCTGGACTTCCTCCGGCTATGTCTACGATCCTCCCTCCGAACTCTCTCCCGCTGTCGGTGCCGGAGACCCCAGCACGGTAATCGCTAACTGTCCTTCTTTAGGCTGCCCTTCTCAAGTTGAAATGGGAGCCTATGGCAATACCGTTCAAGCCTCAATCGGAAATGATCCTGCCACTGCCTCAAGACCAATCATTTCTCCCAATCCTTCCTCACCCTACAAATCTCCTTTAACCGTAGAAATCAAATCTCTCACCGCCGGAGCTTCTATTCGCTACACGATCGACGGCTCAACTCCCACCTCATCTACTCCCGCCTCTTCCAATCCCATCACCCTTACTCTTAACTCCAATACCACCATTAAAGCCATTGCCACGAAATCAGGCTTAAATGATAGTGCTGTTATCTCAGCTAGTTATACCGTTTATATCCCTATTTTTACCTCTATCTCCATTTCTCCCGCCTCTTCCTCAATTCTCAAAGGAGCTACTCAAACCTTCACTGCCACTCCCCAAGATCAATTTAATAATCCCATGCCTGGCATAACTATTGCCTG
>JBAZUT010000017.1 GCA_041661265.1 Candidatus Paceibacterota bacterium
GAAAATCGTGTTAGAATAATTCATAGAAAAAGCCTTATTAAGTTAATAATTGGAGCGATATCCTAATTATATCTAAACTTAGAGGTTTTTTCTATTTTGGAAATATTTTTGTTGGACACTAGTACCCCGACCCTTCACGTTCAGTTCCTTATTCCAAAAAAACAGGCCATCACCATGCTCCTATTTTTTTCAAAAACTTGTGGAAAAAGTTCAGCCTATCTTAGAAATATTTTTATACTACATTTAAAAAAAGAAGGATTTGTATTCCTTCGTTAAGCTTATCTTGCTTTGATTTTTTCGAATATGCTTGCATATGGGATCAAGCCGGCCTTTTTCGCTGCTTTTGTGGCAGCATCCTCATTTCTTCCCCTGCCGCTTTCATATGCCCTCAGCACCTGATCTCTGTCATCTTCTAAGATATATCCGGCCTTTTTCAGGAATCTGTACATTTCAGCGGCCATGTATATGTTATTTTTGGCCTTAAGGTATTCGTCTGCCGCTTTCTTATATTCTGAAAAATCGAACTGAGATTCAATACCGTTCTTTTTCTTCTCGATCTCCAGAAACGCCCTTGCCTCCAATGTATATCGCCAGAGACCGCCGTTATGCTCCTCATCGATAACGCATTGTTCAAGCGCCAAGAGATACTCTTTTTTGGTGATGGATAGTTCTTCAACGATACTCAGTATACCTTTCATTGCATGATCAACCGGGATCATACTTCTGTTCGCAGCAATGAAGCTGTCCTTGCTCAGAAAAACCTTCCTGCAAGGCTCTGATTCGCCGATGCTTATACCCAAAACAATTTTGAGCATAGAATTGACATCCTTCAATTCTTTCGCGTTCCTTACCTCTTTTAAGAGAAGGCCGATGGCAGCAATAAGGGCCATCTCCTTGAATTCTTCTGATCTCACGACCTTTTCCGTTCCTTTCGTTTCGATAAAATTTATTATCGATAAAAGCAGACGTTTACCATAACATTCCGAATTAAAGTACTTTTTTATAATACCTAATTTTTTTTCGACATCAGATTCGACTGTTCTGCTTTTTTGAAGGTCATCCTCTTTTTTTAATACTACTTTTTCCTGAATTTCCTCAGGTAAGCTCTTAATTATACCAGTGCCTACATTGCTATAGTCAAACATATTCATCTCCTGTTAATATCTAAAATATTAACTTCATATTCTACATGAATATTTTAAAAATGTCAATAGTTGCATCCTACATTCCCCAAGCAAGGTGTTCAGATGTAATAGATAATTAAGCTTTGGAATGGCATTTAAGCATGTTCTACTGTTTGTTTTCATAGACTAGTGGAAAAAGTCATAACCCTTTAAATAGAAATGTATTTAATTGAATATTATTAAACATGAAACAACTCCATCAGATTGACCAATATAATCCTCGATGCTAAAATGAAATTATGATATTTTCTTAATTAAGTATCGATAATTCGATAAAATGAAATATAAAATTATTATATTGCTTGTATTGGCTATTTTTATAAGCCTCTTGGCTGATCGACTGTTTTTTAAATACGCCAAAACCCCCTGCACTAGTAGTACCGACAATCCGATATATTTAAGATGTACTAATAATGATAATGGCGATAAAGATGGGAATAAAGATATTGTGTATAAAACTTTTTCTTCCCCAGAAGCAGATTTTACATTTGAATATCCAGATACATGGACATATGGAAAAAGTATAATCGAAGATACAATTGTATGGAATTTTTATATAAATTCCGAAAAGAATCCAAGTAATTCTGTCCTCGAAGTTCATTTTCCGACATATGAAACAGTGGACTTCTGCTCAATTGGATATAAAGGAACAAAAAATCCTTATCAGCTAAACACTTTTCCAACGAACGATCCCGAGACTTTTATTACCTATGAGCAATGCAGCCAAAGCCAAAATGGTGATGGTTATATTTATTGGCAAAAAGGAGAATACTTTGCAAATGCCGGATTAATAAGTGACATTTTAAAAACTAATCTTATGATTTTTCACTATAATTCAGCAGAAGGAAGAACCATTGCACAGCATATATCTGAAAGTATAACAATTAAATAGCAATCCAATATAACAAAAAAAAGAGGGAGATAATTTCTCCCGTTTTTTTGTATGTTTTTATACTCTTACCACATAGTAACTGCTTGCGTTATTCACACCACTTCCAGCTATCTTAAAATTATGCCTGCCTACAACATATGGACTGACATAATTTTGATCCCAGACCAGAACCTCTTTAATCTTTCCGCCTGAATCGCGAACATAGTCTCTAAATATTGCAACATGTCCGCTATAGACTCCAGCTGAATTAAAAGTAGCAATTGCTGTCCCTGGTTTCACTGAACCAGTCAAAACCACATTATCTCCTTTTGCCCAACCATCAGTTGCCACGGTGCTCTTGCTAAGCGCTTTAACTAGACTTACGCATTCGCCCCAATATCCGCCTTTCATATCAGCTACTGTTATTGCCGGGACATCTCCAACCATTCTTTTTTTCTGATAAGTTGCATCGAGAATCGAAGGACCATATTCCCATCTTAATAATGCCCAGCCAGTATATTTATATTGCGTCCAGGTTCCCCAATTCTGTAAGCTGTTTAGGTTATAGTCTGTTATTTTCAAATCCGATGCAGCCCCTGCTGGAACCATTGCCATCGCAAACAGCAATATTGCGACAATTCCCACACTTAACATTCTTTTCTTCATTTCCTCACATCCTTTGTTTATTTCTGTTTTGTTCGAATTCTATTCCATCGTTTTTTAATTTGTTTGGTTTTATCATAACAACCTTTTTTCTTTCCGCTTTCACACTTCATTTGTATTCGCAAGCTATCCAGTTTGCTTTTTTGTTTTGTCTTCGTTTTTAATTTGTATCATTTTAATTCCTCCTATTTTTCTATTAGTCCAATAGTAACAAAAAAAAAAGTGATTTTGTCAACAATTTTTGGTTATAACCTCCAACATACCTTCTTTTATCACTTTGATTATCCAAGTAACCAGGGTGCTGTGATTAAGATTTTAGATTAGAGATCTCATGCCGTATTTTTTTCAAACAACAAATCCCCCATCTCAATATGGAGGATTTGCATAAATAACGTCCGCAGGAGCTGAGGGAAAGTCTCACTGCTCGCCTACGGCTCCGCTCCATAGGGCTTCCGCCCTCTGGCGCTCACTTCGTTCGCTGTCACCCCAGGCGGGGAACTCCCGTTCCCCGACCCCCTCACATTCGATTCCCTCAGCATCAAACAAAACCAAATAAAAACACAGAATATTCTGTGTTTTTATTTAGCTTGCAGGAGCTGAGGGAATCGAACCCCCATCGTCGGTTTTGGAGACCGAAGTTCTACCACTAAACCAAGCTCCCATGCATTACTATTTTAGATTATGTTCCGGAATATGTAAACCCCGCCGTCATCGGCCACTGCCCCATTCCTCCCGATGCTTGCGCATAGGACATTCCGCCTTTCAAAACGAGCGACAACAACTTGCCGCCCGCCGGATCAAAATAATTGAGTTTAGACAAAAAGCAAAACTATTTCCCCTTGATCTCCGTGTGCTCGGTATGTTTCCTGCAAACCGGACAATATTTCGACAGTACGATCTTTTCTTTGACTGTTTTCTTGTTTTTTGTGGAATTATAGTTCACTCTTTTGCATTCTTTGCATTGCAATTTGATTAGACTATCTTGTGACATACGTTTATTGATTAAAATGAAATAAAAAATTCAAGGGCAGATCTCGCACATAAACCGCTTCAGCCCTGATGAACAATTGAACTATTATTCAGTTTTTTTATTTAAATATAAATAAAAATCTCCCAAATAATTCACTGTAAAACAGTGTAACACAGATAAAAAAAATTATCAAGACCCACCAGGCAAAACCTCAAATCTTGTTCAATTTTTTCTCAGCTATCCTTTTTTTGGCCAATTTCTGAAGATCGTCGAACTTGTCGAACTCATCGACAATCTCGGCTCCTATGATCTCCTCCAGGACATCTTCGATCGTCACAATTCCCGAAACAACACCATGCTTATCAAGCACCACGAACATATGATTCCTGGTGTTCTTGAACGCGTTCAGGAGATCATCCAGGGGCTTGTTGAAATCCACAAAAATGACATTTTTTCTCGCCATATCTCCGACCCTCTTCCCCTCAAACCCCTTGAACAGGATGTCTTTCACATACAATATTCCCACGATACTGTCCAGATCCTTATTGTAAACCGGTATCCTTGAGTGCCCGATCTCAGAGATCTTTTTTATCGTTTCCTCGTTCAGTTCCCTGTCGAACGGAAGTCCAAATACTTCGGTTCTGGGAGTCAGAATGTCATATACCGTTTTGCTGGAATATGAAAGAGCTCCCTTGATAACATTCTTTTCGTCTATATCTATGTCGCTATCTTCGGATTCATGATGTTCTTCAACGATCTTCATTATCTCCCTCTTCGAATAGGTCATCGGTATTTCTTCTCCCAAGACTTTGTCCAGCGCCCATGAAATAGGCCGCGATAACGGATAAAAAATATATATGAAAATTTTCACGAGCCATGTGAGTCTCGAAACAAAATCCATGGCAAACCTTGAAAAAACCGCCTGAGGCACGATCTCCCCGAAGATCACGATCAGCAGCGTCGCAACGATCCCTGCGACAACGCCTGACGTTATCGAGCCCAGGAATATGGACAATGTCGAATTCACCATGACATTACCGATCAGAAGAGTGCAAAGTAAAAGATTTCCATTTTCTCTCAGTTCATATATCCTCTTTGCCCTGATATCTCCAAGATCGGCTTTCCTCTTCAGATCTTCTTTGTTCAAGCTGAAGATTCCAAGGGATAGCCCCGAAAATATTGCGGAAAGCAGAAGCAACAAAAGAATATATAAATATGTCATTTAACTTATTATCTTATGGTTTTAAACTTCCTTCTGTGTCGATCTTGATACAATATGATATTATACAGTATATTCAAAAATATGCAAGTTTAGGTCCGCCAACCCCTTGGAATAAAAAAAGAACCCTGTCATGGGGCTCCATTCGGCTTTAGGTATATTTCTCTTTTTGTTTGGCTCGGGACATATCCGAAATCTTCCGGATAAAGGATCAGCTCGACGTCTTTTTGATAAATGAAATATTTCCCGCTCTTTTTTTGCTCCAAAAAGCATTCGATCTTTCCTACTTTCTTTGGTATTATTATGACCTCCATTCCATTTTCTTCCTTGAATCCAAGCTCTGTTATTCCCATCCAATTCGTAAGCGTGTCCAGCATCTTTTCTTCATTTTCCGTAGTAATTTGTTTTTCCCCCTATTTATAAATTAATATTAATATGAATACCGTATTTTTGCAACATCAAAGCTCAAAATCCCCGCGGGCGCGAAACTGATCATTTTGCGAAAAGACCGACCAGTTCCCCATAATCCATTACATGCCCCGACATAGCCCTCTCAAGATCCGTCCTGTTCGCCGACGGTTCAAGACCAAGCAGCTCGTCCAGGGCATATATCCTGAAGAAATATCGGTGCGTTCCCGATGGAGGGCACGGACCGCCATAATCATTTTTTCCGAAATCGTTCGATCCCGCGATCGAATTTTCCGGCATGCCGTTCTCATCTATCCCGCCGATGTCCGGTTTTATGTTCCAAACGATCCAATGGCTCCATGTTCCCATGCTTGCATCCGGATCATCAACGATTAGAACAAGGCTTTTTGCATCCTTGGAAATCTCTTGGAACTCAAGGGGCGGATTCACATCCTCCCCCCGGCATGTATATTTCTTCGGGATCGATCGGCTGCTTTCAAATGCCTTGCTTGTGATTTTCATATTCTTTTGTTTAGGCAAATTTAGATCATATCGGGTCTGCGTTCTCATGAAAACGACGATAACCGCTCCCGCCATCAGAATGAACGCTAAAATGTACATTAATTTTCCGTTTCTCATTTCCGTTCAACAAAAAACATAACCGGCCTAATTCAAATGAGATATAGCCATGGTCATGTCTTAAATATTAACAATATAATATTGGGTTATCTGTGTCGCAAACTTGCAATTTTCTTTCCCTGTTTCTTTGCATGTTTTTTCCTTACAACCTTTGCTTTCTTGTTCATGTTATAACAATTAATTGATAAATATCATTTCAATGCTTGTATTATAGATAGTTTCCGGAATTAAATCAAGAATTTCATCAACTTATCCCACAATGAATATTCAATGACGAGCAGATATGCCAGAAAAAAAAGAACTGCGGAAAAAACAAAGAAAAGGCCCTTTGCATATTTTCTCTCAAAAAATAAAAATTCCTCGACGGCCGAAAATCCCAGATAGTGAAAAACCGACGTCATAAAAAAAACGGCTGCGAATAAGAACAGATTGTCCATGTTGCATTCTATGAATATTATAATCTTATATTATATCGTTTGCGGTCTTTTCACAAATTAAAAAAAGGAGATGTTTCTCCTTTATTTCATGACAACGAATAGTGATCCTGTTATATATTCGCCTTCGCCCCGATCAAGCAGAAGGTCCAGGTTGTTTTCGCATAGGGATATTTTTTCATCCCCGCATACCACTATGGCGTCTTTTTCCGTTCTCTGAAGAACGAATCGGCCGTTGGTGGATTTTATCTGGCCGATCTTTTCCGTCAGTATTTCGACAAACAGTCCGGCTCTGCCCAACGACCTTCTGAGCTGCGGCAGATCCGTTTTTTTTGTTTTTTTCCCGGCTTTCATGATCCCGTCCTCCTCCTATCCGCCGATATCAGCCTGGTCGTTCTCGGGGCTGCCCGAGCCACTCCCGAAACCTTCGTCTATCCATTCATTCTTCGTTACCCTTTCAACGTTCATTACGTCCGTATCGCCCTTGATCTTTACATCATTTTTCTTGGCCATATTTTTTCCTCCTTTTTGATTTTTATTTTAAGGAACTTATTGCGTTCCCCGATAGCGACATTTCTTCCGCAAAAAGATCGCCGTCGGGAAAAACAACAAAAAAAATCCCCCGAATGGAAAGATTTTATAAATCAAAAACTTATCTTTATCTTTCCATGGGCCGCATTTGAATGAAAATGCAGCCTAGGCTGGAATTAGCACCTTCCCAAGGTCGTCACCTCTTGGGGGTTGCTGGGCGGTTCATTGAGCCAGTGCTCTAGCCGCCTCTCTGGATAAATATTATTTTTTGACGCTAAATTGTAATATGACAATTATATCAATCTATCGGAATTCGGTCAATATGGTCCGAAACCGGATCCGATCCCGGCAATATCATGTACCAGAATTGTGTTAATTCAGCCGTTTTTTTCGCGCTTATCGATCTTCCGATATTCAAGATATGAATAGATAAACAGATATAATGAAGAAATGACCGCCAATATGATCGCAAAGATCATCGCGCTGCTTCCGATAAATATTCCCAAAAAAGCCACCATGCCTATCAGTCTGAAAAGTTTTCCGCCGAGCTCGTGAGTTTTTTTCCACACTTCATCGCTCGTCAGCGTCCAGGGCGTCCTGAACCCGATAAACCAATTCCTCTCCGACCTTTCCATCACAATTCCCAGATAAAAGAACAGAATGGAGAATGCAGGAATGATCATCCTTGTCATATCAAATCTCATACCGAGATTCCAGGCGATGGTCAATGCATGAATATAAAAGAAAAAAAGGAACAGCATGATCATCAGTCCATTATAATATTTTCTGAATTTCCCGATATTTTCTTTAAGCGGGTCGATCCTCGGAAGCGCGATCAGCAATGCCAGCAAGAACAAATAGAACACGGGCATCAGAAACACACCGTAGATTTTCGGCATATAGCCATCGGCCTCGCCCCGGAGGTTCCAATGTGAAGCCATCTTTTCCGGCAATGAAGGATACAGCAGTATTCCGGATAAAACAATGACCGCAGCTATCCCGGCGGCCAGATACCCTGTTTTTCGCGAACTTTTCAGCATAAAATTCGATTATCTTTATCTCATTATACAACACATTCATCAAAATAAAAACCCCGTTTATGAAAAATTGGAACGGGGCATTTTGATATTGTTTTTCGGCTTAAGCCTGAACCTATCCCCGAAAAGCACCATGCCGGACATTGCCATCCCTATGATAATGTCGGCACCGCTGTTCAGCAGGCTTTCCCCTCCGGAAATAGGCGTTCCCTTGAGGACCGTGTTCTCGACCACTTCCCATGCGACGACCAGAAATATTATCAAGAAATATATATTCCTTTTTGTTCCCGATCCTTCATCGGCAAGCATTACAGCAAAGAAGGCGAACCCTCCGGCTGCAAAAGCGTGAAGGATAGAGAACAGATCGACCGGAGCAAGCTGAGGAGGCGGAACCATCTCTATGAGATAGTTACTGCTTTCATTTACGATTACCGCAAAAACGATGAATCCCATAATTGCGATAATCTTTTTTTCCGATGCTTCAATGGTCATTTTTCCTCCTATATTCGTGGCTATACAATATCAGATAATCCGTATTTTGTCAAAAAAAAGGCCTTTTGGCCCTATTGTTACATATTCAGTTCTTTTTGAACTTTCAGCGCAACCTCCACCGCCTGATGATCATTGGGATATTTTGCCTTGAGCATTTCTTCAAGTCTCAGAGATCCCTTGTCGGAGCCATCCTTTATGCTTGTTTTCCTGTGAGTGAAGGCGTCTATGAAATCAGCAATGGATATTATGACTGATATATCAAGCGCCTTTTTCACCAATTCAAGATCCCAATCCGGCGGAAAATCTTTCAACGTAAGTCCATATCCGGACTCATAAAGTGCGTGATGAAGTCCCGCGCACATCGCCGTGAATTCATGGAAATCTTTTAGGATCTCAAATCCTTTGACGGGATGCTTTTTTATTTTCTGATACTCTTCTTCGCTGATATTTCTGTCGTCAAAAAGATCATAAGGAAGCAAAATTTTTGCATTATCGTGCATAAGCGCTCCAATAAAAGCCGGTTTTGGATCTTTCCCGGTCCTGATGGCGATCTCTTCGGACAGCAATGCGACTCTTTCCGAATGTTCCTTGACCTTCTGATGATACATGGATGCTAATTTCAAAAATAGCTTTGCTGTTTGGTCCAGTCCGCCTTTAAATTTGTATCCATCTATCTTTCTCAGCACTATATCGCTTATTTCCATACTTGTTCCTCCTGCCTTTTGCATGGTAAAAGCATTTTTTATATTAGTCTTTTTTACGGATATGTCAATCTTGCCCGAAAAGCGCAAAAAAACAGCGCACATTATCAACGCTGTATGTACTTGCATATAATGCCGGATCTTCACATTGAAAGCAGGATCAATCCGCTGATGACAGAAAGGATCCCTATCTTCTGATTTATTTCCAGATATTCTTTAAAAAATATTTTTGCAAGCAATATGCTGATTGCGGGAGACGACGCGGCTATCGGAGCGACTATCGAACCGAACTCCGACGTCACGCCGATTCCATAAGAAAGATATGCGGTCGCATCAAGTATTCCGACCAATATCACGAATAGAAACACGTTTTTAGGAAAAGCGATGTCGCTCTTCGTCGCGCCGGAATAGAAAAGCAGGAGGAATACCACGACAATTTCGATCATGAGTATTGACAGGAACCATCCGATCTCGGAAACCAGAACATCGATCAGAACAAAATTAGTCCCGTATGCGAATGCTGCGACAACGGCAAACTCCACCCCCTGGTGCGCATGTTTCTTTATATCCAAGTTCTTCAGATCGCTCAGCTTGAACGAAACCAAAGATGCTCCGGCGATCGCAAAGACAATGCCGAACAATTGCGCAATATCCAAAGATTCCCCAAGGAATATCATGCTCAACACAACCGTTATCATCGCCCAGCAGGAAGCTACCGGCATAACAATGCACACTTTTCCGACTCTAAGACTTTGATAGAAAGAAAGATTGGAAACGACGCCAAGAGTTCCTGCGGTCATGACCAGCGCTATCGTATAAAATGTGAACTTCGGAAGATCGTAATAGGCCAGAAAAATAAAAAAAAGAAGCATAACGCTTGTGAGTTGGGCCCAGAGGAATGCCCTGAGAACTCCGCTCCCTCTGACGGATTTCGCAATAAAAAAATCGGATGCTCCCCAGCTGAGCATGGAAATAAGCCCGAAAAATATGCCGAAAGTAAGATCCATTTTATTGTTCAGTGTTTATTATCGCGCGTAATCGGTTTATCATATTTTCCCGGATCATCCGCTTTCCGGCAGAAAAACTGTAAAATATCGCACTATTGACATTTCCTACATTTTGTGATAGAATTTTTAGTCTTTAAAGCGCTCTTTTTTCCGGTTGATCCGCTTGAAATTTTGCCTGATCAAGGCATCTGATCCCTAGCGCAAAAACTTTCTATTTTACATAAAGTAGGCAGTTTTCGCTCTAGAGCGAGGAGTTGATTAAAAATGAAAATATCCAGACAAGATATATGTGTTATTTTTGGAATTATCGTATTTGCGCTGATCATGATAGAAGTGGCATATGTCCGTTACAGCTATACGCCATCGGTCGAAATAGACCAGACGATCGAAAAGATCGCTTCGTCGAAGAACATTACGATCTCCCAAAAAGCATATCTGGAAGGAAACATCACAAAGGGCGCCTTGGACATAAATGATTTCATCCACGAAGCTGAGAAGAAAAATGCAAAAGTGATCTATTTCACTCTTGAAGGCTCCTACAGTTTACTGGAAAAGAAATACTGGATAACTTCGGAATGCGGAATAGTGGATGAATACAAGCAGATATACATCACGCCGATAAAAACATTGGTTCCATGGCCGTTCAATCTGCACAATTCCCTATTCAATAGTCCGTTGATAATATACATAAAGGATTACAATCCTCAAACAATAGAATATGACACATGGAATCCAGTAGCTTCTTATACCATATTCGCCGTTTCAGGCATGTTCATCGGATTTTTCGCGGGATATCTTCTGTGGCTAGTATTCTGGGCACTTGGGATAGAATCGATCGGAAAACAACAATAGTCACTTTTCAGTGGCTACTTTTTTTGATTTATTGAAAAAATATATGACCACGCCGAACGTGACAAGCGGAGACAGCCAGGTCGGTATCTCAAAACCGAAACTGTCCAGAAGCATGATCGACCCAAGGAAAAATATCGAGTACATCGCTCCGTTTTTCAAATATATATATTTTTTTATGTTATCGATATTCCCCATCGTAATGTTCCTCACCACATAAGCCCCAAGTCCGTTTCCGATCAGGATCAGCGGAACGGAAAGCGTGAATGCGAATGCGCCAAGAACGCCATCGATCGAGAATGTCGCGTCGATAACCTCCAGAAACATGATCTTGCTGAAATCGGACCTGCCAACCTCCATAAGCTTCTTCTCTTCTTCTTCCGCATTCTGTTTGAATCCATGTGTGATGAAAAACGCGGTAGACCCTACGACCGCTCCGAAAGCCATCAATGGATCCCTTTCAAGCGCATACCATACGATCACGGTCAATAATATTGATACGACCGAAAAAAACCACACGCCTTTTGACTCAATATATCTTTCCCCCCGTAATCCGTAATTTTTCGGTTCCAAAAAGATCCAATGGAAAAATAAAAAAACAAGGAAAGTTCCGCCTCCCGCAAGAAGGATCGGAGAAGAGCGTTCGATCGCTTCGATCACTTTCGGATCGCTGCTGAATGTCGCAAAAAGAGCTCCAACGGGACCGAGCGACGGAGTTGTTGCCCAAACGATCATCCACGGAAGAAGCCCTCTGACCATAAACACGGCAAAGACCAGACCCCAAAGCAAAAACCATCTCCTGGCTTTCGCCTGCATGGTGGAAAGGACTTCCGCATTGATGATCGCGTTATCAATACTGCTTATAACTTCAAAAAGGCATAGTCCCGCAATGATCACGAACATAGAAACGATATCCATATTATTTTCTTTTTATGATTACTATCTCAGTTTAACTTATTTTCCGCCTTTTTTCAATATGGGCCTAAATGGTCAAAAAAAAGACGGCTATTCTTTTTTCCGCCTGTTTATTATGCTTTCGATGGCCTTGTCAACATATTTCGAATAGTCTTCTTTCTTGATGCGGCCGGAATTTTTTATGTCAGCGACGACCTCTTTGAAATTGCTGACCGCGAGAGCCCGATTCTCGGACATCGTCCCTTCCGTAACGAAATTCGGAGAGTTCGGGATCCTTATGCAGTAGGACACGTCAAGCGGCGCGCCATTCTCTCCGATCTCCATCATACAGACAAACAAACCTCTTACCAGGAACTTCTTTCTGGTCTCTTCATCGCTATTCGAGCTGAGGTCTATAAATTCGAATATTCTATGCCTCGTCTCTCCCTTAAATTCACAATAGACCGATCTTTTTCCGATCAGATCATCGGAATCTTCATCTTTCAGAATATTATGGACGATCCCAACGAGCTCTCTCATAAGCTCCAAAAGTACGGGATCGGTCTTTTTTATTTTATCCGTCTCTTTTTCATATTTCCATGGCGTGACCATGATCTTCTTGACCTCCATTTTTTATCATCTTACGACGGAGTCAGCGCTATTGTCAACCGGAGATGTTCAGCTTGCCTCTCCCATAAAAGGAATGGATATTCTTTTTCTCGGATCCTCGCCATTGAAAAGATTCGTTCTCCTCTCGGACTTCACCTCCCTTTCACCTTCGTGCTGCGCGTTCTTCATGGCACTGAAACTTGTCCCGAGAAAAACGGAATGCTTGCCGTATTTCCTGTCTATGCCATCCATGCTCTCGAATATTTTCGTGAATTTTTCCAGAACTGCAACCTTTCCGAAAAGATCCAATTGCCTGTCTTTCATCGTTTCAAGATCGGAAAGTATCACGCCCGTGGAACGAAAAAGCGTTCCGGGAACATGCACCCCGGAATAATAGTTCCCGATAGCGTCCAATATCTCATTCGGAGAAACTGTCGCATCGGAAAGCTTGATCTCCGCCCCGCGATATCGATAGGCCTGCGTCTTGAGAAAGAAGAATATCCTTTTCGTCGAAAGCTTATGGCGCCTGAGCTTTATACAGGCATTCTCGACGTTCTTTGAAAGCTGGGAGAATATGAATTCTTTGTCGCTTGATGGAGGAGTGAAGGTCTTGGTCTTGCTTATCGATTTATAGTCATCCTTCTTTCCGACGCTCAGCGCAAAAACGGATTCCCCTCTCAGCTCCCTCCACGTTTCAAAATGGGGTTTCGTGAATTTCTGCAGGACCCAATCCTTATCCTTCAGGGCGAAATCAAGCGCGGTCTCTATGCCAAGCTTGTTCATATATGAAGATGTCTGAGGTCCGATCCCCCAAACCTTGCCCACCGGAGTTTCGTTCAGAAAAAGATGCGCTTCCCTTCCCTTTATGATCGTAAGGCCCGATGGCTTCTTGAACTTGGAACCGATCTTGGCGAGTACCTTTGTGGGAGCAAGACCGACGGAAAAAGTTATGCCGAGCGATGAATCCAGCTCCTTTTTTATCCTGTCCGCCATTTCTTCATAGGACATATTAAGAGGCCTCTGAAGCCCGGTAAGATCCGCAAAACATTCGTCGATACTGTATTCCTCAACCTCGGGAGTGTATCTTCGGACAATGTCATACATCCTGAGGGAGAAAAGGCTGTAGGTCTCATAGTCTGAAGGAAGGATCACGGCATCGGGACATATCTTTCTCACCTCAAACAATCTCATCGCCCTTGTTATGCCCATTCTTTTGGCTTCATAGGACATGGAAGACACGATCCCTCTTTCAAGCCCCGTGATGACAGCCTTCCCTCTCAGCTCCGGATTTTTGGCAACCTCGCATGACGCAAAAAAACTGTCCCCGTCAATGTGGAGGATCGCTTTTGGAAAATCAAATATATTTACCGGCCTGACATCCATTTTTCACAATTTACGAATATGATCGTATGCATAGCCATTCCTATAGTGTGATAGTGCATACTATCATACTAATTGGGATTCTGCGGGTCGCGCTTTCGATCCCGCCAATGATCAATATTTTCTTATCACTGCCCTCACGACCGCCGCGATCTTCATTTCCTCCTTCGGATGGATCGTCTTGAATTTTTTGTTCGCAGGCTCAAGAAATATTTCATTTTTCATTTTTCTGAAATATTTTATCGTCCATCCCCCGTCAACCTCGGCAACCACGATATCCCCGTCTTTCGGCAGCCTGTTCCTTTCAACAATAACCATGTCGCCCTGGATGATCCCGGCATCCTTCATGGAATCCCCGCTGACTTTCAGAATGAAAGTCGCCTCCTTGTTCTTTATGAGATATTCATCCAGCGTCATCGTATCCGCAAGCTCTTCTTCCGCAGCAGTCGGAAAACCCGCCTCCACAGAGCCCAGAACTTTCACAGAAGCGAACATATTTTTGGGAATGAGCCTGCCTCTCCTGTCCCTGGAAAGAAATCCTTCGCTTTCCAATTTTTTCACAAGTTTAAAAACAGCGTTTTTGGACCTGAAACCAAGAAGGTCCATTATCTCGCCATAAGAAGGCATCCTCCGCCTGTCTATATAGAATTTATTGATCTTTTCTTTATATTTTGATGTCATGGATCGATCATAGTTTTAAATCGTTTAATGATACATTCAGTATAGGTGAACAATCGTTCACCGTCAAATATATAATAAACCCGACTCCGCTGCCCGTCTGTCGATTAGGCAGGTTCTGGCACTATAATAAAAAACCGCCCAGTTTTAAGCGGTTAAGCTAACTCTATTCGGATATCTTCTTCTCTTTGGTTCATCTCAATCAGACATACTGCTATTTCCTTCGCATCAACAAGAATGATCTCATCCAGGAACTTCCAGCCGGGCTCTTTCTCCCTATACCATCCGGGACAATGCACCAGCACCTCTCCTGCCAATAATGACATCTCGAAAGTCCGATCGGGCTCATTCCCGATATTGCAAGCAAGTTTAGCGTTGCAATTACCAAATCTCCCGGAAATGATCTGTGCAAACACCGAAACCTCCATCTTCACCCGCTTTACCAGTTCGATATTTCTTTTCGTTTCTTCGTCCAGATTATCGGCTTTATTTAAAACCGCTTCTTTCAGCATTGCCGATGCTTCGGCCAATTCTGTTATCAGCTCTTCCATTAAAAAACCTCCTTTATGCATCAATCGTAATGGCTAAAAAAATAAATGTCAAGAATGGCATTTATTATGGTGCAGGGACTTATGGCGAAGCAGACCGGCCGGACAGACAATGGATCCGGGTTCATTTCAAATACTCCATTGCATCGATCCAATCCGCTAGTTCGTTTTCGTTTTGAACATATCCCAAATAATTTATTTTGGATCCCTTGTGGATTCCAAGATGCAGATGCTTCCTTTCTCCGCCGGTTTCAGCACTATATCCTTTTCCCAACATCCCGATCTTTTCGCCGGCGGACATTTCTCCTCCGGCCGGCTTTTCAATGCTCGAAAGTTTCAGATGGCCATAAAGAACCATTGCCTCGGAGTTATCAATGCTGCATTTCTGAATAGCCACTCCCCCATATCCGGAAACGGTCCTTTTTTCAACAAGGATCCCGGAGCAGACGGCCGAAACGGGAACATCGACATCGGCTTCTTGCGGAAATGTTTCAAAATCAACTCCTGTATGATATCCGGAGAACTTCTCGGGACTGACCGGAGAATTTTCGGGTGATACCTTGATACCGAACGGCTTCTTTGTAACACGCTCCAGCGCCAAAGAAAGAGGAACTGTAAGCATGCTTGCAGTTTCATTTTCCGGAACAACAGACGCTGCACCATTGCCGGAGAGAGCCTTATCCGCTTGTTGCGGCGAAACATCCGCGGCAGGAACCGATTTTGGCGCGTTGACATTTTGAACGTTAGCGGTTGACCCAAAATAAAATACATACCCCGGATAGATCGCCAGGACAACAACGGACAGGGCCAATATGGCTTTTATCGCTTTATTCATAGGCAATACGAAATAATATATTTCTATGTGATCAGGATCGCGCCCGCTACGATCAACAATATGGAAACGAGTTTAAGAGCAACCGTACGGCGATCCAGATCTTCCCTGAACAATTGCGGATAATATCTGCTGATAAAAACCGCAAAAATGAGAACAAAAAGAGGCTGAATCGACAACATAGTGTTTGTAAGCGTAACAGACCCCATGGCCATAGCGACAGTGATCAAAATAATGCCTATAGAATTAAGAGAAGCGCTTCCCAGGATCATTCCGATCGCGGCCTTTCCTCCTTGCCTGGCCGCATCCTCGAGATCGGGAAGCTTCTTGTAGATCAAAGGAATAAGAAACGGTATCAGACCCAATCCCCTTGTGTATGAGAAGATCGTCCAATAGTCTGAGAAATTCAAAAGATATTTTGTTATTATCGCATAAGCGGAGATCGAAAGCGCCGAGAGGATCATGAACCAGAATGCCTTTCCGATCCGAAAACTGAACGATCCTTTCTGTGAAATGAGTATAGCTCCCGCTACCAGCAAGATAATTCCCGTATATTTGATAAACGTAAGTTTTTCCTGAAAAAATATCGCAGCGAGCAGCAGAATGAAAAGGGGCATCAGATAAAAAAGCGGCGTGATGCGCGACACTTCTTCCATTTTAACCGCGCTGAAATAAAGATAATACCCAAAAAAATAGAAAAATGCCGCCGCTATCGCAAGCAATAAGTGCAAAACGGATAATTCCGATAATCCCTGATGAACATAAACGCCAAAGGTTATTACAAGATTGACCAAACATGAAAATATCACCAGAACTACCGGTTTTATCGGCCATCTGGTAAAAATAAACTTATTGATCACGTCCGAGGTCGCCCAAAGAAGCGCGGTCATTAAAGACAAAATAACCCATGATTCCATAGTTTTATATTCTGATATTATTTTTGTCCTCTATCTCTCAACAGATCCCTGATCTCCATCAGAAGTTTTTCCTGCGCCGGAATTTCTTTGAGGGCGACAGGTTTTTCTTCTTCCTTTTTTTGCATGATATTGATCAGTTTGATCATCGAAAATATAGCAGTTGCAATGATCAAAAAATCCACGGATGCCTGGATGAAAGATCCATAGTTCAAAGTAATTTCCGGAGAACTGCCCGAAGCCGCCTTGAGAACAAACTTCAGATCGCTGAATTTCACCCCTCCAAGAATAACACCGATCGGAGGCATCAGGATATCGTTCACGAAAGAAGATACTATTTTCCCGAATGCGCCACCGACGATTATGCCGATCGCGAGATCGATCACACTGCCTCGCATTATGAATTTTTTAAACTCTTCAACGATAGTCATAATATTAATTTAATGATTGTTTATATTGAACTTAATCCCAGCTTCCGCAAATACCGTTTCTTTGTCTATATTATACAATGATTAGGCCATCCGGTCTATTCTGCTCTCAACAATAACCCGACTATTGCATTATTATCGGAATTGTACTAAGATGTTTTCTACAAGAGGAGATCCTGAAAATGAAAAATTCCGGCAGCGACGAAATTGCAAAAAAAATTGCACAATTAACAGAAGGAAAAAACGTTTCATGGTTTTTTGAAAACGGGAAGATCTTTCTTCACTTCAAGATCGATCCGGCAGACATAAATTACGACTATATGCTCATGGCTGCATTCGAATATAAAAAAATGATCGTTTCAGCGGGACACTCGGAATATGCCATTGTATTCGAATGTGAAGAAAGCAACCTGGAGTCCGTTTTTCGCGACGCCGAAGCCATTCGCGAGAAGATCATCAAGGAAGCGCGAAACATATCGAATTACGAGAACAGTTATGAGCTGCGAAATAATATCCGCTTCTGCAAAAACCGTTAAGGTCAAAATTCCATTACTTCAAAAACAAAGGCAAAATGCCTTTTTTTTATTTTTTACTTTGTACTTGATTGATTTTAACCTGAAATACCGATAAGCGAAACGGACCCGCTCTGAAATATTTCAATAGCAACAAGCAGGAAAAATCCCGCCAACAATGCAGCCGCACCTATCCCTCACAGCAAAAAATGTCCGTTGCCGCTTCGTTTTATTCCGATACGATGCAATTTTATTTTCGGCTTAAATGCGCGTAAAATAATTTTTGGCAGGAAAATCTTTTTCAAGCCCCTCCATATCCTGAGCCTTGCCGGCATCCTGCAGATCCGTCTCAGTTTTCTGATCTGCCGGGGCCTATATCCGATGGTCGAAACATCGATTTTTTTGTTTTTTTGAAGGTAATACATATTTTTAAATGCGGATTACGCCTGGTCAATAATGAACGCTGTCTTATTTATAGACGCCGCTACGCTATTTTTATTACAAAATATCGAATATGACAGATCCCGGATATTCCGGGATCTGTCGTTTTATCTGACCTGGGACCGCTTCGCAAAGGACAAGCCTCGCCATTAAACTCAGACTTGCGGACTGTTTTGGACGCTTCGATCGATTGAGAGGAAATCCATTTCCTTCATCCCCAAGGGCGAGGAAACTATCACGAACGGAAACATCCTGATCGCAGTATTGTATTTTTTTACGCTCCTGTTATAAAATTCTCTTGCATATGCGATCCTCTCTTCTACGTCAACCAGAGCTGTCATGAGAGAAAGAAAGTTTTCAGACGCCTTGAGATCTGGATAATTTTCAACTACTGCCGCGAGAGTAGGAATGGAGATCTTTGAACTTTTCCGGTATTCTTTCGTGAACACCGCCCCCGCCCTCATCTGCGACACGATAGATTGCACCTCCTCCTCGTGCTTCGCATATCCCCTGACCACGCCGACGAGATTCGGCACCAGATCCGACCTCCGTTTCAATTCGATGTCGATGTTACTGAGCGAGTTCAAAGCACGCTGCTTCAGACCGATCATCCTGTTATAAAGAGAAAATACCGCATTGAGCGCTACAATGAAGTTCCCCGCCAGAAGTATAACGAAAAAACTGAAAGATTTCATTCTGAAAAAATAGTTGGAAGCGAAAAGCATAACCGAAAATCCGATCATCATAAGCGCCGGCGCAAGAAAAACAAGATTTCCTCCCTGATAAAATTCATGGACATATTCATCGCGGTTTTTTTTGCTTATAATAAGGGGACATCTTTCGCTCTCTCTGAGCACTTTCTCGCCATTGACGTCAAAAACCTGCCCGTACACAAAAACTTTTGTGCCCGGCGACAAAATAAATTCGCTCTTTCGATATTTCGTCCGGACGAGCGAAGACAAAAAACCGGATCCGCTCTCAGTGTATCCGCTATTTCTTAATGCGACATCGCAATCGATCTCGCTGTTCTCCGGATCGCGCATATTTTGCCCCGGAATTTTGTAACTGGAAAAATCCTCGTCCATATCCACAGGATCTACATCAAGCGATCCCCTTTCATCCTTTATATGAAAGCAGATAAAGCGGGAGATATTTTCCACAGTCTCCCAATGGCTAGATTTCCCCTGTCGGACCAGTTTTTCTTTTATGCAATGGTAATATACGCAAGGCTTCCCCGTGTATGCGGAAGTCAGAACGTTTCCGTCTATCGCCTCAATGACCCCTTCTCCGGCAAAGGACACATCAGATGTGGCTTCATTGGTCTCAAGAAGCGGTTCGCTCTCGATGTCAAAAATGAGGCCTTCGGTTTCGAGATATTTTTTCCTGAAATAAATGCTGCCAACGATGATCACAAGCCCGCTGAGCATGAATTTAGCCGACATCACTGGCAACGTATAGCAGTCGTCGCAATCGTCTCCCCCGGCGATCACTATAAAAAAACACACGGCCGCGATCACTGCTACCGCCGAATAAAAAGTAATCCTTCTCACGATCGTATTTTAATTATTACAATTTTATTATATCAAATTATTTTAATATGTTAAATGATCCCGCCTGCCGGAAGAACGACAATGCGCCTATTCGCTTCTTTGCACAAATTCAGACGCAAAAAAATATCCCGGAATTTTTTCCGAGATCATTTATTAATTTTTACGATATTCTGGCTTCAGCTCCTTGCGCATGCCACGCAGAATCCTCCGGACACAGGATGGCAATGTTTTAATCCCTGCTCCAATGCAAGATGCACGAATTGCTCCCACCACATTGGCTCATTCAGATGGAATGAAAGTTCATGCACAAATTGCGCCGCATCCTTGGGAATATACATTCCTTCCCAATCCACGGTAAAGTTGTGCCAACCTTGCTTATAGATCTTTCCTTTCGACAGATGAACGGGCTTTATGCCTTTCAGTTCGCTCACAAAAGCCTGTACATTGTCGAACATGACCAGCCGCGCGATGGCCCAATAAAGATCGGGGTATGGATCGCACATCAGCTTTTCGCTGAGCTCTTTTTCCGAAATATCCGTCTTCCCGGCAAGGACCATGTCTATGAGCAGTTTGAGCTGCTGTCCGCAGACAAACCATCTCGAAAATTTTCTCCCCTTTGGCCCCTTTACGACCGTTCCCGCTATCAGATCCCCTTCTTTCGGGGCACGGCATGACCGCTGCTGGCTAAGATATGTGCTGAAATCCAAAGTATTGAACATATCCAGCTCGGTGGAATCATTGCTGTGAAACAATATTCCCTGCGCAAAACCATAGAACTTCGCATATGAGATCACCGCATCTTTCCAGGCATCGTCCGGCACTTCATCTATTCTGCTATAGGTTTTGCATTTCAAAACGCCCGGTTCATAGGTTTTTATGTCTATGATATCAGCCTCTCTCGCGACAACCTTCGCCACTTTGACAAAGACCAAACCTCTCCAGATCTTCTGTAAATTTTCAATCGCCTTCTTGCTCAACTCAATCACCTCTTTATTAAACATTCTGCAGCGATTTTCACCTCAATAATTGCCAAAATATGAATTTGGCAACATAACATAATATCATATTTGGCTTTTTTGTCAATAATGACAGTGCCTGTTCTCACCCGCAGATATTTGACTATCGCAGATCTTTTCTCTATTATGACTTAAAAAGATGGATCCGGACAAACAGAATGGCATCCCCTATAAAATCGAGGTGTGGCAAATGAGATCGAAAGATGAAATAAAGAAAGAAATGGAAGCAAATCGCGAGAATTTCTACAGAACGACCTTATGCGAACTGAGAAGAAATAATCCTTGCCTTGAAGAATTCATGTGGAGAGCGATCAGGACCGCCAAGACGAAAGATCTCATACAGATCAAGATCGTACGGCTGGCGATCGTCGTACTCAGGGCCATAGGCGCAACCGACAAAGAAGATCCTGACTTCGTCCGCGTATCCAAAGATACGATCGATAAAATGGAAAGATTAGAACTTTGGAAAAATAATATCCCGTCGGGTTTTTCGATCGGGACAAAAGAACTCGTCTCCTATGTCAACAGAAAGATAAACAAAAAAGATGACATAAAATGCGAAGACGCCCTGGACAGAATGAAGCAGCTGGTCTCGGCTTTCTATCTGGAAAAGATGGAACAAAAAACAAGTCGATAGAGCACAGACCAACACGAAAGGCTGAACAAATAAAGCCTTTTTTTAAAATAAAAAAAGTAGCGTTTTTTTCGCTACTCGTCAAACTGACGCTTCCAATCCCTGAACCAACGTGCTGTTCATCAGGCTGCTTATTAATTCTGTAAGCGTTTTTTAAAAAAAATGCGCAGAATTTCTGCGCAAATCATCACTTTATGTTACAATCTCCTCCAGTCTTCCTTCGGTCCATGCCCTTTCTATCTCCATCATAGTAAGGTCCATCGGATCTTCGATCTTTCGGTCGAATCTTATGCTGAGGATCCTCATTTCGGGAGATGTCGGACCAATCGCAGGATCTCCGGGAACCCTCGGGGAAACATCAAAAATAACGAACTCGAGCTTCCCGTCGGGATCATAGGCAATTGCGCCCTGAAGCCCGAACATTCCGATCATTCCCGGCGGAAATGCCTTCAGGCATGCATAGATGAACGCTTCAGCCGCTTCATAAAGAAGTATTTGTTTGCTCTCGCGCATTGTCACACCCTTATGCCCTATTTCTTCATTCTTAACGGCTACTTTTATTTTTAGCTGTTCCTTGGCCGTAAGATTAAGATATCCCTGAAGGTTGACCTGAATCCTGTCCGAAAGACCGACGAAGGCGAAAGAGCCAAAAATATCCTTGAGAGCGAAAGAGTGAAAATCCGCATTGAACCTCGGCCCCAGAACATATTCTTCTATCCGAGCCTTCTCAAGACCTTCCCTGGTTATCACGCCTTGTTCGATCAATGTCTCCGACTGCCCCTTGAAGTCCTCGTAGGATTCCACATAAAAGAAAGCTCTTTCCCTCTTGTTTCCAGCCTGTTGGACTTTGACGATTGCAAGCTTGTTGATGTCTTCGGGAGATCTGAATTGTTTTGGGAATCTCAGGTTCGCTTTTTCGAGAAGGTAATATTGTCCTTTATCAAAGCTCCTATCTTCGGTCTTGAGAAGATATTTGCTTCCATACATCGGCACATAAAAATATTTCTCGATATCCTGCGGATCTATATAGGACGTAAGACTCCTGTTCGGTATGAATATGACATTCAATTCAATAAGCCTGTCCTGGACTTCCTCCCTGAGAAGGTCCTTGAAGGATCCGAGAACGATTACCTCGTCATACAGAAATCCATTGTGCTTCGTATAGAGATCTTCTCTTCCTTTTTCAACCACAAGGACGGTCTTGAACCCGGATATTTTCGCGGCCGCCGCAGTCTCTTTCGCCGAATGCGATCCGAATATGCCTATCGCCGGCTTTCCGTACCTTAGTATCGCCTGGATCGTTCTTTTGTTTCTTTTCATGCCATACCTCCTGATTTTTCAATTTTATTTTATGTTCATTTCAATGTGCAGGCCTGTTTCAAATTTTCTGCCCTGAAACCATATTATGATAAACGCCGAAGCAGGTCAAATTTAAAAAATCCCGGCAATATTTTTTCCGGGATTTATTTATATGTTATCGTCCTGCATCCTTTGCTCAAAGGACAATCGCATCCCGCTCCGCAGGAACAATGCGCGATCGTATAGCCGATCATGACCTTCGTGCTTTTTGCAAGCAGATATCCTCCGGGAAGATTGACATAGTTTGTCTGAAGCTTGTCTCCGACGCCCATTCCTCCGATCGTTTTTTTGTTTTCCGCGCTGCTTGATATGGCAGTGTCGTCGTTGAATCTGATAACCTCCTTTTCATCCATCGCCGTCCTGATGGTGACCTCGTTCAATTCCCTGTTTACGTTTTCCACCGTGCCTTCCACCATTCTCGGTGACTGTTCGTCCGCTTTTTTCAGATCCGCGATATAGGCATTCGCCTTTTCAGCATTGGCGCCGGACGGATATGCGACAAGATAGCTTTCGAAAGCTTTCACGGTGAACGATCTTTTTGCCATGTCCCAGCCTGCCTTCTCCGGATCTTCGGGCGCCGAAGAAAGGCATCCGCTTATCAATATCGCTGCCACTATAGCGGCAATGGCCGGAAACAACTTTTTATTTCTCATTTTTTCCCTCCTTAATTGATATTCTATATTTTTACTATAAAGAGTCAAACTTTCGCGGCAAAAAAATTGCGGAAAAAAACCTTCATTCCAATTTATCCGAAAAAGCTGTATAATAAATATGCAACATAAAAACAAATGAAAAAACAAACCAAAATAAACAAAATAATAAGAGTGCTGATCATCAGCGACATTTTCTTCAATGCCGGCTGGGGCCTGATCGGTCCCATCTTCGCGATATATATCCTCAATAACATAGAGGGTGGCAGCGCCCAGGTCGCGGGATTTTCGACCGCGGTCTATTGGATCGTAAAATCGATCCTTCAGGTGCCGCTTGCAAAATATCTGGACAAGAACCGCGGCGAAAGGGATGATTTCCTTTTCATGGTCTGCGGACTTTTTCTTGCGGGACTGGTCCCCTTCGGATATCTCACCGCCTACCTGCCGATCCATATCTATATACTTCAGGTTATCTTTGCGGTCGGAATGGCGATGACGGCTCCCGCATGGTATGCGATCTTCACCCGCCACATTGACAAGGGACGCGAGGCGTATGAATGGAGCATATACAGCACGATGTTCGGTTTTTCCGTAGGAATTTCCGGTGCGATCGGCGGAATGGTTGCCGAGACGATCGGATTCGAGATCGTATATATCTTTGTCGGAGTTTTCAACATAATGTCCTCCCTTCTGCTTCTCTTCATTGAAAAGGACATAACCACGCCTCACAAGCACAAAAGAAAAGGCAGGGGTATCGGTTCGATAAACCTCCCCATCTGAGGCGCGGCCGGAAAGCAAAAATGCCAAAGAACATCCGAACTTAACGACCATAAATATACTCCTGTGGATAACTCCCGAGAGGGGGTCTTGACAGGACTATTTTTGTGTGATAATATTCAATGAAATAAATAATAACAATAAAAAGTAAAAACAACCGAATAAAACCCCAAGAGCAGGAAACATTATATAAACACCACACCACAAAAACACTACAAATTATAACCCCTGCTCTATCTCTTATGTGCAAAAACGCTTTCCAGGGCGGTTTTTTTGTATTCGATTCCGTTTTTTAACCAAAAAATCCGCACTGGAGCGGACACTTGGACATCATGCTTTTCAATGCATCAATCAGCCCATAACAACGTGATTTTTCTCACCGCAGATCATCGCCTGATGATCAGTCAATTCCACAACTGGATATTTTACTCTTTTCTTGAATTCCTCCAATTTTCCCCTGAACTCTTCCGTGAAATGCGGAAAAACGGCAATATCGGTGAATTCGAGGCCTCTCAGATTTTTCAAGCCGGCAGAATTTACATCCCCCGCC
This sequence comes from Candidatus Paceibacterota bacterium, assembly GCA_041661265.1. Classification (NCBI taxonomy): domain Bacteria; kingdom Bacillati; phylum Minisyncoccota; species Minisyncoccota bacterium. The sequence continues at coordinate 24,778 of JBAZUT010000017.1, forward strand.
TCCTTTGCGATCTCGATATTCTTTCCCGCAATAATGCTCCCAGCCGATACTCCGACATACATTACGCCTTTTTTAACTTGTTTGATTATGAATTTGTCCATCTTTGTCTCTCGCATTTTTTTCAGAATTGAATATGTATTTCCTCCGCAGACATATATAAAATCAAAATCCTGGAATTTACCTGTATCGAAATGATTCTTCATATTGACGACAGTGACATGCTTGCACCCCATCCTGACAAGGTCCCTTCTCGACTCATTTACGAAATATTCCTCGGTCCTGGTGTTCGCATAGGCCACAACCATCCCCTTGCAGCCTTCCGGTTTCTTCTTCATTTCCCGCATGAAAATGGCCGCTATTTCGCTGTTTCCAAAACCGGATGATGTTAAAAATAATTTCATTTATTTATTGCTCCTGATTATTGTTTACAAGCATGCGCCGATAATCCGGCCTGAACGCATCTAGATACAAAAAAAGCTCAAAAATATTTGAACCCTTAGCGTACTTTGGGATAAATTTTTTTAAACGTACCTTGCTATATGATAATTTTATCACCATCAGCGCAAATGTCAATTTTTTTTCTCTCCATTCAAAGTTTTTTTGATACAGGACCGATTCACTCGATCTTCGCAGATATCCGCACTTCATCGCGATTATCCGCATCTATCGTCGAAATGGCCGACATTCGAACCTCGAAAGGATTCGTGACCGACTTTCCGATGCTGCCCGGATCCGTTGAATACGGATTCAGAACCAGCCGGAAGCTCCTGGATGACTCTGCCCCGATCTCCACCGTGAATTCATCACCGCTCTGCAATTCCTTATCGTCATAAAAATGCACATACCATCCCTTTCCTTCGGAAATGATCCCTATCTTCACGAAATCATCGCTCGACGAACGGTTATTTATCATTATGTCGTAATAGAACGGCCCCTTGCTGCTCGTTCTTGTCTCCGAATCGATCTCTCCATTGATGGTCATGTCCAGATCACTGACGCTTTCTTTCACGTTTATCTTCCCGGACTTTACGATCTCCGAAAACGCCGGTTTTATGTCATATCCGCCGGATCTCAAATAGTATTCATATGTTCCGATCTCTCTTCCGATCAGCTTCCAGACCAACTCACCGCTGCAATTATCCGCGAAATCGATCGCGCAATCGCTTGAGCCGGGACCTGCATTTATTTTTTGGTTTTTCTCCGGAACCTCGATCTTGTTTTCCATTTCTCCGCCTCCCGCAATAACCAGCTCAACATTATCCGCATTCGGAACATCCGATGTGTTGGCGATCCTGACCCTCAGCTCCGATATTTCATTTATCGGAATATTTATATCGGGAATTTCTTTTGCCACCAGCGCTCCCGAATACGGCATGAATATCTTCTGCAGTCTCTGGGTTCCGCCGTCGCTGAAAACATCAAAATCGACTTCAGATTTCCCGAGTTCCAGGACCACCACTTCCCATTCAAAATATTCAACTTCCCCGGATTCCAGAGCCGTGACACCCTTGTCATCCCACCATTTCTCGATCCGAAGATTATGCGACGTGGACATATTGACCTTGAGCGTCTTCAGGGCCTCATCGCTGGTGTTCGTGATATAAAGCTTGACCTTGTTTCCGGTTCCTCTTTCCAGTTCTTTGGTCAGAATATCGGCTCTGTAGGATGGTATGATATAAAAATCCTCATTAGCGCTATAATCATTCACCTTTGCCATGGCATAATATCTCTTATTCACCCCCAGGTCGTCCTCCGTTTTCATTTCGGTCCTGATAAGCTTGCTTGACCTCGGACCCAAATTCACCTTGCCGAAGATAACGTCTTTCACCTCAATTGTCTCTTCCTTGTCAACTATGGCATCAGTGCGGATGCTTATGTCATATTCATAGGTGTTTGGCAGATCCGCGTCATTCCTTACATAAAAATAAAATCTGACAGGTTCGCTAATCTTATAATAACTGCCTTCCATAAAAAACAGCTTATCCTCAGCAGGAACCATGCCTCTTAATTCAAGCTGATTCTGCCAGTCTCCGAGAGAACCGTCCTTTTCCTCCGTTTGATACCTCCAATAATACGGCTTCACCATCTTCTTCAGACGGAAAACCAATCTGTCCTTGTCTGCGGTAATTTTTCTTTCTATCACGGGAGACATGAAATTGATATTGTCATCGACCTGAACCAGATATCCCTTCGCATTTTCCGACTTCGGCATGGCAACAATGATATCATCGTATTTGCTGTTGTTGTATTCAATAACCGTTTTTGCAAGAACTGCCGGAATGAGGGATATAAAAAACAGCACCGATACAAATAATTTTAAGCGGTGCCGATTATCGGTTTGACATGCGCAGATATTTTTTGTTTCTATAAGCATATACCGAATAAATTGATTTTTTGACCTCTTCCTGCCATTATTTTACATTAAATCGGCAAATAGGTCAAAGGCTTTATGCCGCAAAAAAACAGAGGCTAAGCCTCCGATCTGCACAAATACCGGAGAATTGAAAGATCCCGAAGCATGATCGGAATTTCCTCTCCGGATCACTCCGTCTTTTTTTGCCTGTTTTCTTCCGATTTCCTGACCCGCTTTTCATCGAACCCGAAATGATGTGCAACCTCGTGCCAGACCGTATCTTTCACTATTTCTTTTATTTCTCTCAAGCTTCTCGCGGATTCTTCTATCGGCTCCCTGAAGATCGTGATCTTGTCGGGCAGAACGCCTCCATAATTGATCCCTCTGTCTAGTTGCGACACCCCCTCATAGAGGCCGAACAATGTCCATCCTTTTCTGATCTTTAGCTTTCTCATCTGCTCGGCCGTCGGACGGTCCTGAGCCACAATGACAACATTATTCATCTTTGAGATGAATTCTTCGGGAATGGCTTCGATCCCCTGCGCTACGATCTTTTCGAATTCGTCTTTATTCATGTATTGATGTTTATATATCATTAACAGCTTCTATTCGGAATCCTCGCGTCATCAGAAGTTCAGGATCGTAATTGAGAACTGCAAAGCCGTGGCGATCAAAACCCACACGAGATAAGGAATATTCACATAAGCGATCCAGCGCATGCGCGGCCATATGAGACCGAGCGACCATGCGAGGGTCGCGAGAACCAGGATTATATCGACCAATGCCAGTATGTTGTTTTGAAGTCCGAACTGGATCGGAGTATATGCCAGATTAAAAATGAGGTTCAACACAAATGACAAAGCTATCTTCCGAGGCAATTGCCTTTTTGCCGCCTTATAGAATACCGTGCCGAAAGAAACAGCTATAATAACATATAAAAAAGTCCACACCGGGCCAAAGACCCAGCTTGGCGGCGCCCAGAAAGGCTTGTCCAGAAGCCGATACCAGGAATATGCATCCATATTTTTCAATATCGGTTATGATTGAAAATTTCTCCCCTGACTAATTGTATATCCATACGGAGCATTGCACAACAAAAAAATCCACAAAAAAAGAGCGGGGTGCGCAATTCATCCGACGCTCTCATATTATTCGACTTTATTTTACCCGGCAGAAGATCTCATGCGGGATCTCAGTTCCTTCGACGGCCCTCCTGATGATCTCGTCCTTGTCTATCCATGCGCTTATCGTGCCGAAGATTATTTCTTCAATGTCGCAATAGCTGAGCCTTTCCAGCCATATCTCATTCCCATCAGAGACATCCCGCCCTTTTCGGACAACTCTGAGCGACCGCACTTGTGCCAGCATTCTCGTGAAATTATCACGCATTCCGCTATCGGCCTGCTCAAGCCTTGCCGGTATCGGCATATTCAAGTTATGCAGGATCGACTTCAGTGCGAGCGCGATCTCTTCGATCTCTTTCGCATTTATGCCCCTTTTCTCAGCCCATTCATAAAATTCCCTCTCTCTAAAGCGATATTGGGTATACCCTTTGTCACTTTCTATCCTGCTGTAATTCGTTATCGCATGTGCGACGATATTATATGCAGTAAGATGATCGGATCCCTGCACAACAAATTCATCTATGTCATAGTCGGGTTTCAGAATTCTATATAGTCCGGAATTCGAAGAACAAACTATCGCCACATTCAGAATCTCCGGCGGACAATTCACGATCATTTCCGCCCATTCGACGGAACAAGGGATCCTTTCAGCTCTTCTTCCATAGCGCGTCAGATTTATTCCATCAGGCTCGAACATGCCCCTCGCGATCAGCTTCTTCACTATATCGGCATATTTTTTTCTGTCGATCGGTTCCGGCAAATCCAGTTCCGAAAGATCAATTCCGAGCCTTCCGCACACGAGCGCCAATCTTTCAAGACTGCGCCCGAGAACAAATTTTACCTTTTGAGGCCGCAATTCGTGGAAATTTATATTCCTTCCGGTGATGATATATGCTTCGCCGCCTGAAACGCGTCCATTTATCCTTCCGATCATCTGCAGAAGATCATTGGTCTCCAGAAATGTTTTCACTCTGACCACGGTTCTGCCATGTATTTCTTCCGTAAAACATTCGTCGCGGACAACTATCGTATTCAATCCTTCGATATTCAGGCCGCTCTGCCCTGCGTTGGTCATGAATATGACGAAGGGTCGGTTCTGATTCGCGATACCACGATTAAGATATGGCCTGAGCTTCGCCGCAGGTTCGCCTCCGTGATAGAACTCGACCTTGATCTGACCGGAGAACATCTCTTCGGTCGCCTTGGCATATTCCTCTGTTTCTCTCCTTGTCGGAAGAAACATGACCATCCCTCTTTTTTCCCGGATAACCCGTCCGATCAGGCTGTATAGGAACATCTCTTCTTTCTGAGGGCTGACTATCCTGACCTTTGCTCTTTTTCTTTCATCGACTTTGTCGAAAACTATGACTTTGTTCGATTTCAGATATCTGGCAAAAACCTTCGCGTCCACTGTCGCACTCATCCAGATCACTCTGCAGCCTATTCGCAGGATCAGAGCTTCCGTAAGTTCAAGGTGATCGCTCGTCTGATGGATCTCGTCTAAAATTATGACATCACCAGCCTTGATGGTCCCGTCTTTCGCCCAGATCAGCGCGATCCCCGGCGTCACGACCAGAACATTGGAATTCCAGGTTTTCACCGTGGCTTCATGCTCTCGCGTAACGATATCCACAAGGAATTCCCTTCCGTCGGCGAATTCTTCCTTGATGATCCGTTTTATGCTGGCCGACTTTCCGGACCCGGTTACAGCGACTATGCCGAATCTTTTTTTGTTCCTGACGAGCTTTATTATTTCCTTGCCTTTCGCGGCCATCAATCTGGTCTCGAACTCCTCGCCTTCAAGCAGAGGTATTTGAGTCTCGCATACGGCTCTGGTGGGCGACACTATGATCACCCTTTTTTCGTCCATTAAATCACTTCCTTTTTTCTTTTAAATTATCCGTTTTTTTTTGCGATAAACATAGCCTTTCAATGAACTATTTTTTATTCGCTCCTGAATCATAATGTTTGTTTTTCGACAGCAAGAATGACTTGCATTTACTACTTCTAACTTAACCTGTTTTTCAAATGAAATCAAGTGTGAATATAAAAACGCGACTAGAAATTGTCTAATCACCAAACGCTAATTCATCTAGGATTATTTATATAACTTAGCTACCCCAATCAATGTATTATTTTTTGAAAATGAGGGTTGATATGATTTTTTCGTATCGATCAAGCGGTTCATTATCCGGAACCACAACTATTCTTGCAATTTTATTTTTAATTTTAATATAATAAATATAAGAACTTTCTTTATTGCTCGACCTATACATTCTAAGTGCTGAAATGCCATTTTGAAATGTAATTTTTTCAAAATCATAAAACCACTGGCCCATTTTATCTTCTTCTTTTATTAATTCATCCTTAGCCTCATCCAGATCGTTAATTGCCTTTACGGGTATGCCATTAATTTTTTCAGGAATATTTATTCCTATTCCATTAAAGAATGGATATGGCACCCAAGGGTTTTTTCTTAAATTCCAATAATGTGTGTATTCATAAAAAACGTTATATTCTCTGCCAGCACCATCTTTTAGCGCATACTTGTCTAAAGAGAATAAGCCCCCTGGATATTTTATTTCGTATCCATATTCCTTGTTCTGATAATTTTTCCATCCATCAGACAGTTCTTTTCCTGTGAATTTAAAAGTAGGAATTATCTTAGTGTTCACATCATATGTAGGATTATACACTTCAAAAAGTTCCTCATCTTCAGCTTTTTTTAAATATTTAACATAACCAAAAATATAATTTTCATTCTCGCCTGCATAAACAGGTTGCGGTTGTTTTATTTTTTCCGATTCTTTTCTTGTCTTCTCCGTGTCTTCTTGTGAAGATACATTTGTCAAAGACTCGAAGATTCCTTTCCATTCATCTTTTGAATATGCTTTAATAGCAAAGATTGCGCCATAATCTTCAGCTTTTGTGTCATTTATAACTTCTGAATTTTTTCTTTTAAGACTAAATTCGATCAAATCACCTTTATCATTAACTTTGTAACCTCCCCAATTATCGGGAAAAGTCAGCTGAAAACCATATTTCTCGTTTTTGTATGTTTTCCAATCGGAAATTTCATTGCTAGGGCTTGGCACCACTGATGGCTCTTCCGTCGACAGCACATCAATTATCGGAGTATTTTTAGGTGTTGAAAAATGGATGGTTACATCCAACGCCACCACAAGTGCAAACAAGACAATAGCAAGAATTAAAACTTTTCTTTCGGTTGATGGTTTATTTCCAACCATATTTTATTTTAACAATTATGATTTTATGCTAACACAGGAGCAATATATTATCAATACAAAAGCTCTATTCCGTCCACGGGCATAAAAATAATCAATCCCGCAGTTTTACTGAGGTGTATCAGGGCGGAGTTTTTATGAGCAGTTTAGGCCATGCCTGCCGGCCCGCTTCGCCGGAAGCTGACAGCGAGGCGAGCAGGCATGTTCTGGCATCATAATAAAAAAAGCGATTAGAAATTGTCTAATCACAGCGTTTAAGAAAGATATATTCCCCTTTCTTATACATCAGATTTGCATCTCGGACAATAGTGGTAATATATTGGCATCTCTTTGCCGCAATTCCAACATTCTTTCTTCTTGAGACCCGCTTGGCGTATCATAATATCTTGGGCGTCATCAACCACACCCGCTTCGCCGCAAAAACTTGTGCGACGATCGGCATCCTCACGATCACGCTTTTGCTGAATTCTCATCCTCGTCCCACGAGACACTGGATATTTTCCCATTGTTTTTCACCTCTTTTTGTTTATAAGGGACGAAACGATCTCATTGATTCGATCATCTTTCCCCGCGAAAAAGTATAGTGGATTGTGGCAGATCCGTCAAATCAAAGAATACCGCAATGTAAATTGCGGTATTCTTCTTTGTTTTACGTGCAAATTCCAATAGCGTCTCCTGTTCTCGACATTGCAATATCAACTAGTTCAACATCATTACATCAGGTCCGGTGATATATAGCCTCAGCTCTCCCTCATTCACGGTATAGATAGCTTCGTTTGATCCTCCATGAGTCAAGAATTGCTCTGCTGTCATGTTTATCCAATGTTTAGTTTGATCGCCATTTATTTCATAAACCTTGTCTTTCGGCCCAGGTGTTCCATTCGGTCCCGAATTGACCCTAACCCACCCCGACATCGAATAATCATCCAGTGAAACGACTTGCTTCAGATTCTCCCATTTAAGATGCCTGTAATAATTGAATATCTCAAGACTCACAATGTGCCTGATATATCTTACATTTCCTACTTCCTTCACAATATAGACTGCGAATGGATCTGAGCAAGATTTACATTGAATTATGTCTCCATCGACAATATTTATGGATTCCGCGGAAAGAACTTTTCCTCTTTCGTCAGATGCCTTTTCTTCATTCTCCAATAACATTATGCTATCGGAAGCAACGGAAAGATTAACTCCGGACGCATTCTGGAACTTAACATAGACGGTTTTTGTTCCATTTCCAGATGTTAGGGACCATGCTTTTGAAGTCGCATATGTTATCCAACTTACGCCCGTGAAATCAGAAGTATTTGATATAGCCATCTGAGTTGCATTGGTTGCTGCAAGGGTCAAAATTACATCCCTTGTCGTTGTTGTCGCGGCACCCTCTGCGATCGAGATTGAAATATTTGTCGGAAGAGCAGGAGTCACCGTCGCACCGCCTCCTCCGCCGCTACTTCCTCCACCACCGCCGCCTCCACCTCCACCTCCGCCTCCGCCAGTTTGTGGAATTACGGTTTGGGTGTATGTCGCAAACTTAGTGAAATGTTTCGTCCAAACAACCAGATCCGAACCGACATCAATTTTGCAATCGGCGCCACTGGACAACGCGTCTCCGGCAACTTGAGAATCGGAACTGCAGACATTTGTGATCCGAGTAAACACTCCGCCTCGAGAATATCCGATATATTTGCCCGCCTGATCGGATATTTTTATTCTCACGGCCTTGTTGAAATTCAACACGGTGTCGCCAAAACCGATCTCGATAACGGAAGCCACGCTTGATGTATATCCGGACATCGGGGTCACTGAAACACTTGAATTTTCTTGTATCTGGGGGAGGTTAATTTCCCCTGTCCAAGTTGAATTTCCGCTTACCTGCACTCCTTGTGGAATCTCTACTACAACCTCTCCGACGCTTGTCATAGAATTGATCGTGAGATCCGTTGGGATTACGGCCGATTTCGCGGTATCGCCGCTCATCAAAGCAGAAACGTTCAATTGAGCGTCATTAACTGCGACAGGGATACTTATAGCTGAACTTGCAGGTGCATTGTCGCCTATTAATATCTCCGAATTGCTCGAGACCACAGCCATGCTTTCTCCGATAGGAACTTGCTGTTGTCCGACTGACAGAACGGTGACAGTCCTGGCCGCTTGCACCGCGGGATTACCAGCATCATCAGAAACGTTGTATGTCACAGTATAAGTTCCTGCAGTATTAACATCAACCGGATTTACAACAATAATACTTGCCGTAATATTTCCATTAAGATTATCTGATGCCGTAGCACCCATATCGGTATATATTGTTCCCTGATAAATAATCATATTACCGCCATTCAAGGTTATTGCTGGAGGTGTTTGATCGGGCCCTACTATTACAGTTCTTGTTATCTCTGTTGCAGGATTCCCCGACGAATCGGCAACATTATATGTCACCGAATAGGTGCCGACAGTGTTTATATCGACACCGCTCACAGTTGTTATGCTGCTCGTGAGATCTCCGTCATAATTATCATTTGCAGTTGCTCCGGCATCAATATATTCATGTCCAACCTCAACCGTCACGGAATTATCGCCAACCAACGCTATAGCAGGAGAAATAAGATCAACAACATTCACGGTTCTTTTAACTTCCAGAGCAGGATTTCCCGACGAATCTGAAACGTTATATGTGACAGAATAAGTCCCAACGATGCTTGCATCTACCGGATTATTCGTAACAATGCTTGCGGTGATGTCTCCATCAGCATCATCCATCGCAGTCGCTCCTGCATCCGTATAAACTTCACCAAGTTCGATTGTTATTGGATTTTCTCCAAGCAATGTGATAATAGGCGTTGTTATGTCAGTGACATTTACAATCCTCACCGCCTGTGTCGCGGAGTTTCCAACCGAATCGGAAACATTATAATTCACAGCATATGAACCTGGAATCGAAGTATTTATGGGAAGTCCCGAAACCGTTATGTTTGCCGTGACGTCCCCGTCGATATTATCCAGTGCCGTAGCTCCTGCATCCGAATATGAGTCTCCTATGTGTAAATTAATCGGATTATCACCCAAAATAGTTATTACTGGTGGTGTTGTATCAACTATAAATGCCGACACATTTAATGCAGAACTTGAATTCCCACTCGCATCAGTAACAATTATTGTGCAATTACTATAAGTTCCATCGGCCAACGCACCAAAGGTGATTTCATTGCTGCCAACCATTGCCATGGTCGTGCTGCTTGAACAAGCTCCACCATAAGTGATAGTTCCCCCCTCACTGGAATTAAAATAAAAGTTTGGAGTGTTATTATTTCCCGGAGTAGGCACCGGCACTATTTCAGTTAAAACCGGAACAATATTATCAGGAACTGTCAAAACATTAACAGTCCTGGTTATTTCTACCGCAGAATTGCCGGAAAAATCAGAAACATTATAAGTGATGGTATAAGTTCCAATCGTATCGGTCGCAATAGGCAAACCAGTTGTAATAATATGCAATGAAATATCCCCATCAACATTATCCAAAGCAGTTGCTCCGGCATCATTATAAGTGTCGCTAACGTAAAGATTAATCGGATTATTCCCTAATAGAAATATTTGCGGAGCAGTTGTGTCAATGATTTTATCTGTAACGCTTATCCAAAGTTTACCGGCCCTAAATTCGAATTCTCCGCCGGCGCCTTCCATATAAAACTTTACATTACTATCCAAACTATCTTTTTGCCAAGTGCCGTTTACACATTTTCCTTGCCGACACAACAACGCTCCGCCTTGCGTCTGTGAAAGTTCAGTAAATGGATCTGTTGCAGCGTATTGTACGGCAAGATTAGCCGTGGATACTTGATTATTGTTATCGTCCGTATAATTCTGATAACTACCATTTTCATATGTCTGCCTGTAATAAAGACTATCAACGGGATTATATGTCCATTTAACATCGTAATCTGTATTTCCGTACTTGATTTCAATGGTATTACGGTTAAAACCTATATTTTCCAAGGAAGAAGGATTATCGGAAAAAAGCCATGGCTGATGGAAAGATCCTGTTGTAAGATGATAATCTTGCCGGAAATTATTCAGCTTTTCAATTGATGTATAAAGATTATGTGGCATTTCTCGGCCATTATCTCTCCAAAAATAATCGCTGCCATCGGATGTCAAAGCGTCCAAATCATATACATCGTATGTGTGATTATTAAGTCCTTCCAGTGCTTCCGGGACTCCTCCTGCATGGGCATAAATTGCATTATGTTCTCCAGCTGTCCGGGCAAAATACGGCCTTGCCGATCTAACCGGTCCTATTTTCGCAGAAGAATTTAGATCATTATCCGGATTGTAAACGGCCATAAACCTCGTAATGCCGCCTTCTACCGGAAATTCATAAACCACATTTGCTTCATTAATACCTGAAATAGGCCTGGCGTTTTTTTGATTATCTATAGCTACCGCATATGGCGGTTTTTCTTCAGATAAAGAATTGAGGGCTTTATAGGCATTAATTCTTTTTCCCGTTAC
>JBAZUT010000018.1:0-7978 GCA_041661265.1 Candidatus Paceibacterota bacterium
CCGCAATTTGCACTGCTTGATCATAAAAAAACCAGGCATTGCCCGGTAATTGCTTATTTCTTCAGATCTCGCATCTGCCTGATGACATCGCGCTCGCTTCTTTTAAGAGGCGCCACGCCCTGGTCGCTTTCAGCCGTAAGGTCTGTTCCGCAATTAGAACATATTATGCGTTCATCAAAGGTTTCATTCCGGCCGTTCTTAATTCCTCCAATAATTCGCCCTTCGAACGCGTTTTCACCGCACACGGGGCATCCTTCGGGACATATCTTTTTCAGCACATCGGCTATTTTTTCTGATTTATCAAATTTCGGCATTGATATTCCTCCTTGAATGATTCATTTCGATCAATAGCGTCGATCTGTTTTCGACTTCCTAATTTAACCTCAAAATCCAAACCTGTCAATCCCCTCCGTTCTTTGCACAAAAAACACCGGAGAATATTCTGCCGGTGTAATGTCGTTATTATTCATTTCCGAATCCTGATGCGGGCGGAGGACCCAATAGAGGTATGTTCCATGCAGTAAGCACTTTCATAACGCTCTTAACCTCGCCCTTCCATGGCTCTTCGATCATCAAGAACGATCCGAGGTCTCTGAATTCGATCTGGGCCGAATGTCTTGGTTCTTTTGTTATAAGATCGGTTGTCTTACTTATATGCGCGAAGCAAGCTTTCCCGCTTTCCTCGCTTATTTCCGTCCCGCAATCCAGACAGTGAAACAGCATTTGGTAAAACATCGTTCTTAATTTTTTTGTCCCTACGACTATATTTTTATAGTCACTGTTTCCACAGACCGGACAATGTCCTCCCAGTTTTTCGAATCCTTCCCTGAATGTGGTTTCCATAAGATCACCTCTTTTGAATTGCCTACATTATAATTTCCCGGTTTGTTTTAGTCAATTTTTTTGGATAACGCTCTCTCCCTAATGAACCCAACTCCGCTGCAAGCAGCGGAGTACCTGCCTGCCGGCAGGCAGGTCTGGGTGGGTTTTTTATGATCAGTTTCGGCTCCGCCGAGACTATCTTTCATAAGCCATTTCCGCCAGAAGCGGATCCGCCTTTGGCGGACATCCTACATTTGAAATATTATTATATATCCGTGGCAAGCCACGGGGTATTCTGGCACCATAATAAACAACAAAAACCGGCTGAGCAAAGCCGGCTATCGGTCTAAAAGCTACATGATATGCTACGCCCTTCCCATCCGTTTTTTTCTCCGCACGATCCTATAGAGTCCATAAGCATCCAGAACCAAAGCTCCTCCCAATATCGCAATGAATTTCCAATAATTCTTTTCGCCTTCGCTGAGTTCCTTCACGGGTCTGTCGGCAATATTCTTTGCGCGGATAGACGAGAGATTAACGGTGTTTGAAACCGAATCTATCAGATTCAGGAAGAAGGTCTGATTATCTGAAACTTGCTTTGAAAAATTCAAGAGGATGAAATATGGATCTCCGACCGCAATAATATTTCCGCTCTTTGAATCCGCTTCCTTGGGTTTTGCGACTGCCATAATCGTTTTTTTCGATGCATTATCGAATGAGAACTGCCTGTCCGGCATGACATCAAAGCTTCCCGAGATCGCGCTTGCGCGCTGGGTGGTGCTTATTACCTGAGATGCAACATAGTCATTTGAATCAGCCAGAGCGAGTGAAGATGTCCAAGGAAATATCACCGACTGAATCCCGGACAGGGATGTGTGATCGCCAAAATTCTCACTCACCGCCTTTACAAAGAACGGATAAGGCGTGCTCATCGAAAAAGGTCCTCTCTGATAGGATATATTCGAATTGGATGCATCATAGATCATGTCATTGTTGATCTCGATCCCGTATTTTTTCATGAAACCGTTTAATCCGTTATCAGGAATAAGCTCGGCCGAGATCCCCTGGCTGACATCGACATTCACCGCGCCGCTCAGCACGATCACATTTCCTCCATTTTTCACATATTCATCCAGAATGGCAGCTTCCTCTTCCGTTATCTTTGAGCCGGGATTCACGATCACCAGGGTTATAGGCTGAACGGGAACTTTTTCCGTCACGGATTTGTCTTCGCCCTTTTCGTCTTTGGTTGTCTTCTCCTTTTCGATATAGAAACCTTTGTTATCCCCCGACGGCTCGATCTTCACATTCACGGCATCATATGACATTTTCAATTCAGTCGGATCAACTTCTTTTTCTCCGTGCCCGGAAAGAAATCCGACTGTTTCCTTTTTTTCTCTGGAAACCGAATAAACGGCCGAAATGAAATTATATTCCCAGTTGTCGATCGATTGGATCATCGGGATCACTTCCCTCTTTTCGCTCCCGGTCTCCCCCGAAACTATCTCTATCCCGAAGAAACCCTGCTTGACCTCATATTTATCCTTCTCCACAACATTGAACTGCAGTTGAGGTATGCCCTTTTGAGCAAGATCCTGCACTTTTGCCGGTGTGTTTTCCGGTTCTATATATGCAACTTTCAGCTTCGATCCCGCAATATCCTGATACTGATTCATGGTATCCACAAGCTGCGTCTTAAGCGCCTGCATATTGACCGGCAGGTCTTTCGATATATAGAAATTAACCTTTACTTCTTTATCCAGATTCTTCAGTATATTCTTCGAGGCATCGGAAATCGTATAGATCTTGTCCTCCGTCAGGTCGAAATACAAGGAATTTTGCGATACGAAATAGTTAAGCGCTGCGAAGAAGATCAGGACAAGAGCCACTGAACCGGTTTTCAATTTCAACGATTTGTTGCTTTTAATATCCATAATTTATTTCCATTTTTTTAAACTGACCTCTCTCGTATTCAAAAACAAGAAAAAGGCGACGATCGAAAGATAATAGACAATATCGGCCAGCGAGATGACTCCTCTCAGGATCGAATTGAAATGGGTCGTCAGGCTCAGAAACCGCCCGACGGAACCGAAAAAAGGCGGCAAGGAATCAAGAATAAAAGAATTTCCTATTATAAAGAAAGTGAATATTATGCCTGCACCGAGAAGAAACGATACGATCTGATTTTTCGTAACCGAAGAGACCCACAATCCGATCGCAATATACGAAGAGCCCAGAAGAAGCGCGCCCAGATATCCCGCAAGGATAACTCCCCTGTCGGGACTTCCGACGCTCGTGACCATAAAAGGGATCGGGGTGCTGAAAAAAAGCATGATAGCCAGAAAGGCAAAACATGAAAAGAATTTTGAGAAGACGACGTCCGAAGATCGGACCGGAAAGGTCATCAGCACCTCCACCGTGCCGCTTCTTTTTTCCTCCGCCCATTCGGACATAGTGACAGCCGGCAGAATGAACATGAATACGACAGGAAGAAGCCCGAAGAAAGACCTCATTGACGACTGTCCCTCAAGAAAGAAGGTCTGCATAAAAAGCCAGCCCGCAATGACAAGAAACACCGAGATCACGACGTATCCCAGGGGCGAATTGAAATGCGAGTTAAGCTCTTTTTTAATGATTGTTATCGCCTTGTTCATTGTCTTTAAATTTATAGTTCAAATAGATTATCTGACATCAACCTTCCTCACCCTATCCCTGATCTCCTCGATCCGCTTTCTGTCTCTTTCCTCCTGCTCCCGCCTGCTCAATTCTTTTTTATCCACAGAACCGGTCATGGAAAATATTTTTACGGTCTGCTTTTCAAAATCAACTTCAGCAGTATATGAAATATTCTCACCTTTTATGCCAAAAAAGATCGTAGCTGATTTTTCTTGGATATCATAAAGCTTACACTGTTCAATTTCTCCTTCTGCTCCTCCTTTTTTAAGGAGGGCTTTGATAGCCTTGTCATCGGGACGATTCTTTCCGGCCAAAGACTGAAATTCAGCTATACTTTTCTTTATATCATCTTCTTTTTCTTTCGAGACTGCCTCAATCCGCTCTTTCAGCTGAGATAAGCCTTTTGTCAAAGGTGCTGTTTCCTCATTATTTTCCGCATACTTCACGCTCGTGAAATACAAATCGATTTTATCGAGTATTTCCTTTATTTGAGATGCTTTCATATTCCCCGGATCTTCCTGTTCTTTTTCTTTAAGAAAAAGATTCATTTCTTCTATATATTCCGAACGCATACTCGGTCTGTCGCTCTTATTTTCTGTTTTTTTGTCGCTTGTCTGGGGCCGGTCAAAATCCATTTTTTTATATTAAAGATTAATCTTTCGTCAGATCAATGAACACATCTTCCAGATCGATCTGTTTTCGCGTCAGCTCCAGCAAGCCGTGATTTTCTTCAATAATGATCCGGGCGATGTCTTTCCTGATATCGTTTTCGGCGCCGGAAATAATAATGATCCTATTTCCGATGATCTCGATATTGTTCACGCCCTCGATCGACTCAAGCCGCGGCAACAGATTATTTTCAATTTTTTCAACTTCAATATGGATCGTGGCTTCATTCTTTCCACCCCTGCTCTCCAGTTCTTCCGGCGTTCCATCGGCAACGATCTTTCCTTTATTTATTATTATGACGCGCGAGCAGGTCGCCTGGACTTCCGAAAGTACATGGCTTGAAAGAATGACGGTCTTGGATCTTCCGATCTCCTTGATAAGATCTCTGATCTCGATCCTTTGATTCGGATCAAGCCCTGTTGTCGGCTCATCGAGTATTATTATTTTGGGATCATGGATCAGTGCCTGCGCAATGCCCGTTCTCTGGCGATAGCCCTTGGAAAGAGTTGAGATCTCGGCATCTATTTTTTCTTTCAGTCCGCATTGTTCAACCACTTTTGAAAGTTTTTCATATATATCATCCTCGGATATCCCATACATCCTGCCGACAAACATCAGATATTCCCGCACCGTCATGTCCTCATACAAAGGGGCTTGCTCCGGAAGATATCCTATTCTGTTCTTTATCGCCTGTTCAAAAGACGGATTTGTCAATTCCATGCCGTCTATTGCGACAGTCCCGTCATCCGGCGGAAGAAACATCACCAAAGTCCTGAGAAGCGTGGTCTTTCCCGCTCCATTCGGACCCAGGATCCCGACGACCTCCCCCTCGCTGAGCTCGAAGGACACGCCGTTCAAAGCCGTCACATTTCCGTATTTTTTTGTAAGATTTTCAACTTTTATCATTATTTTTTTGAAAGTTATATAACGCAAAGATCCTATTGTTTATTATAAACGTAAATGAAAATAATTTCAAAATATAAATATATTTTATACTATTAAATTTTTTTTTGCAATACGAATTAAAAAAAGAGGAAATGATCAGCCTTTTTTGAAAAGACCGAATATTTTCCCCACTGTATTTTGCTTCAGAAAATTACCGACAATTTTGTCGAACTCTTTGCCTTCCTTTTCGGCGTCCTGCGCTTCCTCTGCGATGAACCGGATAATATCATTTGTGATATTCTCAATTTCATCCTCGTTTGCGCCTTTCGAATAGACCGTTATGGAGGTCTTTTCCTTGAACTCCAGAGGGAAATAAATAATAATTTCTTTCTCTCCTCTGACCACAGAAAGCCTTTTCCAGGGAATTCCGGACGAATGCCCCGTAAAACCTGCCATTTCAAAACCATCAACCCTTCGAAGAGCTTCCTCGAGCGTAAAGCCGTCAAGACTAAGCGCATTTTTGAACATTTTATTAAGATCTGCTATCCGCTTCGGATAGATCGGCCCGGCAAAGCCTTCCATTTTTGCCTTATATCCTTCGTAATCCATTTCTTCCTCCTGAAAGCTGTCAGCATTCTAGACTAATTTGCTGAAAAAGTCAATACCGAATACAAAAAAACGGATCAGATCCGTTTCTTTATATCAATCTGGAATATTAGTGCCGTTATAGTTTGTAACTTAAAGCAACAACGGCTAAAAAATTGTCTGACAAACTTTTTCTTAAAACAACCAAAAAATCATAGCAGTACTAGCATTTTCCATCGCACTTGAGACAGGTTTTTGCTTCCGGAAATGCTTTCAGCCTGTCGATCTCAATGGTCTTCGGTTCTCCGCAATTATAGCATATGCCATAGGTCCCGTCCTCGATCCTTTTCAGAGCTTCATTCACCGCGAGAATATCTTCTTCCAGTTTATGCTCCACGCCAAGATTATCCTGATACATTATCACTTCATCAGTGTTCTCGTCTTCCTCATCCCCAATATGAGGAAATTCGGTTTTATAATCATCTTTTATATTTGCGTTTTTCTTCGCAAAAGCCGAAAGTTGCTCCTGGATCTCTTTTCTCTTGTCCATAAGGCTCTTTTTAAGCTCATCCAGCGTTTTTTTGTCTATATTCGCTTTGTTTTTTGCCATAATTTTAAAATTGATTATTACACATTGATATTAGCATGATTTATCGTTTTTGGCTAACCAAAATAGCTATTCATCTTTTTCCATTCAAACGTCTTCGCGTCAAGCGCATTCAATGCAAAATTTATCATCTTCTTCCTGACTGCAAGAGCCGTTCTTTCATCCTCATAGAATGAATCGGGATAAAAGAAAGGATGGGGATTGCAGACAACGACCATGCGGAACGCCCAATATGGAGCAATGACCCCGGCCATTTCTTCATCTTGGGTCCGCCTCAGATATTCATCGATGAAAATGTGAAAAAGTTCGGCCAGCGCTCCGTCAAATTCCCCTCTATGAACCAGGGAATAGAATATGAAATTGATGAGAAACGCGGTTATGTCATCCGCCGCTTCGCCATAGCGCCCCCTGGACCGGTCCAAAAGCGTAAAATCGTTCTTGTCCATAAACCAGATGTTTCCGGGATGGAAATCGCCATGGATCTCGCAAAGCCTCTCCGAGCGATATTTTTCGAGCATCCAATGTTCCACCGCTTTTTTCACGATCTCGGCCTGAACGCCGGGACCAAACCAGCTCAAATTTTCAGGATACATATCCAAAACTCCCATTATGGAAACTCCGGACCCTATCGTATCTCTTATTTTTCTTTTATACAAAGAATCGCTCTTGAATTTCTTGCTATGGAGCTTGGCAAGGTATTTCGCCAGGATCAGCACTTTTTCCTTGTCGTTTTGTGAATATTCATCATTTTTTGCGATCCTTTTGATGTCAGAAAAAAGATCCGTCCCCTTTGCCTCATCCATAAAAATGAAAAATTCCTGCGCATCCCCTATCGGCAATACGCTCCCGCTCCCGCTCACACCGACCACATCAAAAGACCTGACGTGATTATCCATATCATTGAAAGTATGGTGCGCAAGCAATAAAGATTGCGCCCTGTCCGCCGGATATTCGCTGCCCATATGCTCGCAAAACAAAGACTTCAGGACTTTACGATATTTGGTACCGCCTATTTCAAATTCCACAAGGCTTCCGATCCCGATGCAGCCCTTTCCAAGAGGTAAAATCTCGATCCTGTCTATTTTGCGTCCGTCGAAACGGCTCTCAAAATATTTTTTTAACGATATTTTATTGATCTCCATATAGTTTATCTCATAGTGCTTATGATCCTTATTATAATTCAAAACGCGAAATAAAAAAAGGCGGAATTATGCCGCTTTTATTTTTCTGGTTCAAGTAACTCCCTCAGCAGGTCTTTCGCTTCTTTCGCTTTATTTTCAGCTTCTTCGAGTTTTTTTATTAACTCCTCCACTGATGACTCAGGATTATTTCTGGTTTTTTCAGCTTCTTTCAAAAGTTTTTCGGCTTCTTCGACTATACCGCAGATCTTCTTTTTCATTGCTTCAATTTCTTTTTTGTTCATAAACAGCCTCCGGCTCGGATCTAACAACCATATTAGTCCGGTATTTAGGTTTTGGCAAATTTGACCGGCACCTTTCAAAACAAAACAGCCCTGAGGCTGTTCTGTTTTAATTATTAATATATAATAAAATGTCTGAAATTTTCCAAGAGTGGCGGTTAAATAAACCTAGATTATACAGACCCGAATCAAGTGTTGAGGAGAGAGATTTTCCCGCGACATGATCGCAGGGAAATACGCTTTCTTCAGGCCCGATTAAGTCTGTTTAGCCGCCGCTTTTAGGAGTTATTAATCATTAATAAGTTTTTTTATGA
>JBAZUT010000018.1:8078-30606 GCA_041661265.1 Candidatus Paceibacterota bacterium
ATCAAGTGTTGAGGAGAGAGATTTTCCCGCGACATGATCGCAGGGAAATACGCTTTCTTCAGGCCCGATTAAGTCTGTTTAGCCGCCGCTTTTAGGAGTTATTAATCATTAATAAGTTTTTTTATGAGAAACATGTGACGTTTTAAGATCCTTCTTAACTTCTTCTCATGGAAAAAGAAATGGAGATGGATTTTAAAGGATTAGGAGGGAAAGAGGGTGTGGCTGAGTCTCGATTTTGAGATTCTCCCTCTTTCCTTGTTTCTTATAATTGTTAATGAGGTTGTTAAATTTTCCCCTAAGCCTGCAAATCCTTGTAAGCTTGAGGGAAAAAAGAAAAGAGTTTTAAATGTTTATTATATTCTGGAAAGATTTCAATCCTTCCATGGTTGATTTGGATGACGGGCTGAGCCGTCAGAATTTTCTCTGATTTCGTCCGTGCTTTTCATGCTTTTCCTCACCTCCTTAATATTTATTTTATAAATCCTTAATTTTGATTTGGGTGAGAAACTGAATGCAATTATCCAAATTATTTCTGATGATTTTAGATTTTTTTGTCATCCTGAACTTGTTTCAGGATCTGCGTGGATTCCGGATCCCTCCAAAGGCGGGCAGGCAAGTCCGGAATGGCACACAAACAAATCATCATAATTATACATACACTTTCTCATCCAAATCAGGAGGTTGGGAATCAACTCTTTTCTTTTAAATTTTTAAATATCATTCTAAATTTTCCTTTAAGCCTGCAAATCCTTGTAAGCTTGAGGGAAAAAAGAAAAGAGTTTTAAATATTGACATCATACGATCCCTTATTATTAATTGGGATCTTCTTGCTCGGCCTGCTTCTGTTCTCCAAACCATGTTGTGTATGTCATATCTTTTCCTCACCTCCTTTTATTTTATGTAAACATTGAGTTTGATTTGGGTGAGAAGCTGATTACAAGTTTTATAATCACTTTCTCATCCAAATCAGAAAGTAAGGAATTTACTCTTTTCTTTAGTTTTAAAAGTGCTTTTGTATCTTGTATGAAAACCTAGGGCCTGCGAAGGTATAGAATAATCTATACTTCGCATGGCTACCCCCGGGCATAAAGCCCAAAGGTCGATGCTAATGAGTTTTGGGTAGTTTCGGTTTAGCAGCGTGATATAATTTCTACTGCAACCTTATGATACTCTCCCCTCATTTGCATCGATCTTTGCACTTGGCCCCGTTTTTCAAAATGCAGAAGTTGATGTTAATGAGTTCCAACATCGTCGGAGTAGCGGCTATAATATTATTTCCGCACCTTCAATGCTCTCTCCTCATTTACATCAATCTCTGCTTTTTGCGTCTGTCAAACTGCAAGGGTTGATGCTAATGAGACTTGGTATTATTGGTTTAGCGGCTAAATAATTATATCCGCAACCTCAACTCTCTCCTCATTTGCATCAATCCTGGCATTTTTGACCGATCTAACAAAAAACGGCTGGTCGTCTTCTTCAAAGGAGATCTCCAAGCCGTTTTTCGGTTATGTTATATAGAAAAAGACGGAATTCGTTCATATTGTGGCTTTTGCCGGATTTTGCCTTATTTATAATGTTTTCCGGTTGATTCTCTCCTCAAAGAATCTTTCTTCATTCAGTTTTCAAATAGCTTTTATCTTTCTTAACTTTATATTGTATCACACTTTCATGTTCTTGTCAATAGCTGTATTCTCTTATCTTTAACTGTCTATCATATCATACTATTTACATCTTGTCAATAGTGAGATGTAATATGTTCCATCCGCAATAAATATGCCCGCGTCGACATATAAGCAATTCATAAAAACATTTCGTGGAATATTTTTTCATATAGTATTTTCCAAAGGTCGGAACATTCGGGAAACCAGATCCGGATTTTTTCCACAAAAATATTCAACCCGAAAGATCAGACATAATCAAAAAAGACTCTCTCAACATGGAAAGCCTTATTAAAATATTTATACAATTATCCCCTCGTGGGCCTATGCGCCCCACCGGCCATTCGATCCGGACCAATAGCTATTTCTTCTGTTGCTCTTTCCCGAAACTGACCGTACCGATCACCATGCCATCGCGATACATGGGCAATGTATCAACTCTCAACAATGCTATCGTTCCATTTTCCAGAACGATGCCGACATCGTAGCTGATGATCTTGCCGGACATCGTATTAAAAAATATCTCCTGCAATCTTGCCAGATATTCGGGGACTATAAATGGAACAAAGCTTTTTCCGACATATTTTGCCAGCTTGTATCCGCTCACTTCCTCCGCCTTTTTGTTGAAATATACAAAATCCCCCTTTCCACTCAATATCCATATCATATCCCCGCAACGCTCGAACAGAGAATAGTACATCTTTTCCATCACCTCAATTTCTTCTTTTCTGTTCTCAAAAAAAGAAATGGGGCAGACTGTGCCAAGACGGATATTGGAATTTTCATCTCCCAGCCGGATAAGATCGATCCTCAGCCTGGTTCCATTCCCATTTCCGGCGATGATCTCCACATCTGCCGATCCTTCTTTTGAGGTATTTTTAAGGATCTTTTCAACCTGATCGCGGTCTTTTCCGGATGCAAAACTTAATTTCAGGATATTCAGATGTTCCACATTCCCGCCTCCGAACAACTCGGAGGCCTTCCTATTGCTCTCGATCATACCGATGGATATATCATAAACAAACACCCCGGCCGGAGCGACGTCGAATATCGTATCATAAAATTCCCTGAAGATCCCCCGTATCTCATTCATTTTGTCAGCAGCCGCACCATCCATATATTTATCATTATTCGAATAAATAGCGTGCTATATATTTGCGATCATAAATATATTTCTCCGAAAAATATTACCGCTACTTCTTGATGTCCTTGGCTACGCTTTGAATTTTTTCTTCCGCCTTCTTCTTGAATTCAACAACTTCTTCGAATTTATTTTCCTCAACTCTCTTGCCTCCTTCGTTCGGAATAAATATCACCAGCGCGACATATAACAATAATCCGATTCCGCTTCCGAACATAAGGATGATGAACAAGATCCTGAAAATATTAGAGTCAATTTTAAAATACGCTCCCAAGCCCCCGCATACGCCGAATAAGATCCTGTCCTTCTGCGAACGATAAAGTTTTTTAATTTTTTCTGCCATTGTTTTTTGTTTATTATTAATATTTGAAGCGGTTGTCTCGCTTCTGCTACTATTATACCACTAGTACCATTTTATTCAATTCTATTTTCATTTCCCGCTTCACCAAAAATAGTTCACTTGTCAGCAGAAGAAATATCAGAAGCATTACCCAGCATCTCCTTTACCGCAGGCACTACCACATTTTTTCTGTAGAAAAAGCCTTCGGGTTTGTTCAATATCGGGAATATGAAGCTTGGAACATAGAACTCCTCTCCCATCCTTTTATCGTTATCATATCTCCAGATCTTCACGAGCTCCAAAGAGGGATCTCCCAGCTCCACGTCCTGCGTCTTGGTCGCGTTTTCATAGACATATTCGCCATATAGTCCCCCTTTTTCAGCATAAGCTATGATGCTTTTTGCGTCAGTTTCGGCAGCATAACCCGAACTCTGGAAATTTTGATAATAGATATTCCTTGCTCCGGAAACTTTTTTATATCTTATGCTCACATCGACGAATATCCCATCCGGTTCCCCTGATGAATCATAGACATTCTTTCCTTCTATTTTCAAAGGATACAAGACCGAAATACTGTCAGGGATGAAGATATCCGCTTGAGCTTCAAGCGGCCTCGGATATTGGTCCAGAAAATTCCTCAGAACACTGCCTTTGCCATAGGAACTCACGTTGATCCCATATGTTTCAAGAAAATCATCGGCAATGGAAAGGATCTCCGCATCCTCCGGTATGTCGGCAAGTTTCAAATACATGCTCTCAGGGCATCCAGCCTGCGCGCAAGGAGCATAAGGATCCGGCCATTTCAGCCAATTCATATATATATTGGTTGAACCGTCCAAAGGCGACAAGTTCACTTCATATCCGAAGTCGCGATCCTCCGAAAAACTCACACTGTTCACATTCAAGTTTTCAAATTTATTCATATCCAAAAGAGCCATATTCGCACCTTTAAAAGTATCCGCGAGATCCCTTCTCAGTGTGTCATTTTTTACTCTTGCATAAACTTCTACATTATCCGATAAAGACGCAATGTCCCGGCCCTTATAAACATAGCGGTAGTTCGTCGTTTCATAGATCGGCATTCCGGCCTGTTTCTGGGCGGCATCACCCGTAGCGTTGCCGGTCGCCGACCCCCCGCCTCCGCCAACTCCCAGCCCCGAAGGGCCCGCCTTTTGTATATCGCCTGGAAGAAAAGAGCCGAAGGCATTGTCGGAAATTTTTGTAACCGACGCATTCAAGGCCGTTCTTCCATTGTTTCCCTCTTCGATTGCAAGGCGCCGTGGAGATAGATCCGCCCTGTAGAAAAATATCGGCACAAGCAATATCACAGCGATCATTGCGCCCATGAACGAATAAACGAGTTTGCTTCCTGCTCCAAAGATGGAAAAATTGCTTTGGACCGCAATTTTCGTTTCTCTTCCCGAAGCGCGAAGGAGAAGTTCGCTTCGAAGGCGGCGCACAAAATCATCATCGATCTTTGCGATAGGCTTGGACCTTATGAGCTCCTCGACGATCTTTGCGATCTCCGCTTCCCGAGCCCTCATGCTTTCATCAATATCGTAGATGTCTTCCAATATTTTTTGTATTTTTTTGTCCATACTTTTTATTTATTGATTATTTTTTATATTATTACTTACGGCCAAGGCGGAAAATCGTAACAGGATCATAGTCTTAATAGAATAAAATACAGGAGAAGCGGGAGCGGCATTTCTTTTTTCAGTTCTTTCAAAGACCTGGAGAAAATCATCTTGCAGCTTGCCTCGCTTTTTCCAACGATCTCGGATATTTCCTTGTATGACATTTCATTCCACACTCGGAGGATGATTATTTCCCGATGTTCGCTTTTCAGTTTCCGGAGATATTTTTCGATTTTTTCCAGCTTTTGTTTCGCTTCAATGTCGCGCTCGACATCATCACTCGAAGACAGGTCCCAGATATCGTTGATATCGTATTCGCTCTTCCTAATCCTGTAGAAATCTATGACATTATTTCTGGCTATACTATATAGCCAGTTTGAAAAAGAGCCTTTTTTGGCATCAAAGCTTTCCAAGCCATCAAGCGCCTTCATGAAAGTTTTGCTGGTCAGATCCTCGGCGGTTTCCCTGTGATGCGTTTTGAAATATATAAAGGAATAGATCCTGCTGACATAAGCGTCATAGAGCGCCGCAAAAGCATCGGGATCGCCGTTTTGAAAACCGATGATCGCTTTTTTTTCATCCGAATCCATTTTTATGCTTTAGATTAAAATATTTTTGTTCTGTTTCTTTTATTATACTCCGGCAAAGTCCTTGCCACCAATATAATTATCCACTTTCATCCTATTACGAAAGACCGCCGCAAAGGTAACAAAAAAAACAGCCTGCGGAAACAGGCCGTTTTTCATTTTTTTCAGTTAGGATATTTCATTAAGTTTAATTGTGATTGCACTTATCAAAGCATTCTCTTCGCAATTCGATCAAAATAAGACAATTATCCATACATCTTTTCAATTCTGCTCCTTGCATAATGAATCCGACATTTTCCGAATTAACATTGACGACGCTCTGATCTGAATTTATATATATCCTGCGTCTGATCATCTGCATCTTGTCTTCGCCCGCGATCCTGATCCTGCGGGCCACGAACGTATCTTCTTTTCTCTCTCCTATGATAATTACGAATTGCCCGTTCACAAATTGCTCTTCGCCCGATCCGACATCCCCGATGTCCACTTTCTGGAATCCGGAAGGCATCTCGACAATAAAATAACCATCACTGACCTCAAATATCCTTCCGGAAACGCCAGTCTTCCGGATATCCACTCCCTGCTTCAAAAAGGGCTTGATGACCAGGCTTGAGGGACTTTCGTTGAATGCCTCTTCTTCTATTTTCTCGGATATGTCGGTATAAGCGAGAACGCCGCTCGAAACGAAAACAAAAGCTATGAGACCTAATGCGAAATATTTAAACGGTTTTTTATAGGAAAGATCCACCTTCGTAAGAAGATGGCCGGCGATCAGCATGAAAACAATAAAGGCGACGACCAGAAGATATGGGAAAGATTCCAGGAATGCATAGAACCCCTCGCTTCCAAAGCTCAGATATTCAAGATTATCAGTTGATTTGAGATAGAAGAAAAACAAGTTCGAAAAAAGCACGGAAAGGATCACGCTCAATGCAAAAGCGCTTTCCAAACCGAACTTTTCCGCAATAAAAATATATCTTGATCGGAGCCTCACCTTCCCTGATCTGATCTTTGACATCACGGTCTCTTCAAATTTTACCATATTATTCTCCATAATTTTGTCCTAATAGCTGTTTTTTCAAAAGTTTTTTTCCCCGGAGGATCAGAGTTCCGACTGTGTTCACCGGGATCCTCAGGATATCGCCGATCTCTTCATATGACTTGTCCTCGAAGAAAAAAAGCATAAGAACCTCCCGATATTTGAATCCGATATTCTCCAAGCTTTTTGCGATATTTTCTTTCAATATTTTCTTGTCGATCTTCGAACCCAGGTCTATCTTTTCATCCACTATTTTATATTCCACCTCATCCAAAGAAACTTTAACTTTTGAATTCTTCTTTATATGATTGATCGCTTCATTATGAGCTATCCTGTATATCCATGAAGAGAATTTCCTTTTCACATCAAAACCATAAAGATTCCTGTAAGCCTTTATAAAAACGTCCTGAAGTACATCTTCAAGTTCATCCGGGTCGTTTATGAACTTGCCCAAATAACGGGAAAGCTTGGCCTTATATCTGTTGATGATATGGCTGTATAGTTCGCTTTCACTTTCCCTTATTACAAGCACAAGCTGTTCGTCTGATAAATTTATGTCTTCCATAGTACACATATGATACCATACTGCTAATACAGTTGAAAATGCCTTTTATTCCACAATAAAATTGCCTTGTTTCCCGCATGTTGGCAAAAAAAAACGGCTACCGTCAAAGAAATTGTTTTTCTTTTTCCGTTAAACCGCATTTTAGACATTGGATCAATTCAGTATTTGAGTCACATTCAATACTGTTTTTTCCGATTTATAATATGCATATTCCCGCGGAAGACCTCCATAGTCTCCGACTATCCTGCCCCAGAACTGATTCCTGGCCACATTATAGTTCTTTGTGTCGGATATCCACGCCCTGAGAGAAGCGTCCATATTATTGATGGATTCAATGAAATTCTTCTGAGTATTTTCCGCCAGTTGCGCAGATACCAGTTGAGGAAAAGCTTCCTTCACCGAAAGCGATTGGAAAGCTATTGCCGCATCGACCGTTGCTTTCGAATTGCCTTCACGCGCAGCTTCATAATATTGCGCGCGCAATTTTGTCGCTTCCTTGAATACTCCGGATTCATGGGAAAGATAGGTGTCATATACCCTCCATACCGACTCGATCTGCTGATATGCGACATAGACCGACCCGCCATAAGCGGATTCGTTCGACTTCAGTTGCTGTTCCTTCTGGATCAGATCATTATAGGTTGACACAGAATGAAAGAAGCCTATAACCAGCATATATGCCACGAATATCAGAACTATCCACAAACCGTCATGGCCACCCCCTTCCTCTTCTTTTCCGTCTGTTTTTCCTTTCCTTCTCTTTTTATTTTCTTCCGGCTCCATTTTTATGCCTCCATTACTCAATCACAATCAATTCGATTTGGACATTTCAACAATAGCCCAAGCTATAGGCCCTTCCGTTGCCATCCTCATACCATATTTTTTGCTTTTTATCTACCATGCTTCCGACATAGTACGTTGTGGGAATGAGAATACCTGCAAGCAGAGAAAGCGTGTTATAGAGATTTATTTCGTATGTCATGGGAACCGATAATATGTATGATAAATAGCCGTTTATGGCAAAATATATCAATATCACGGCAAACATCGATACGATCGATATCATTTCCTCTAATGCGCTGACATAAAATACAAATCTGGGCACCAGCATTTTAAATATGTATGCCGATACGATGCCCGCTGCAATGGCAATGGCATTTGCAAATACTGCTTTTTCAGCCATATTAAAGCCCAAGCCCGCAATGCCTGCGATCGCACTCAGCAGAAATAATGCAACTCCCGCAGATTCTATCGGATATTCATTCGTAAAATATTTTAATCCTTTCGCTACTTTCTTCATATATATCCTCCATTGTTAATATACAATACTTAAGTTTAATTTGATCAATTAAACTAAGCTTGGAATTATACCACAGGACCACGTTTTGTCAAGCAAAAAAGGCCCGTTTTAGATCCAAAACGAACCTTCAAGAAACATTCCCTTATTTGCTTGAAATGGTCTTTGCGTAAGTGCCGCACCTGGCTATTCGGTGGTCTTTCCGTCAAACTGTTCATTATCCTTTTCCGCAATTTCTTTCGTTTTATGGAACACTCCGTCCCTGTGATGAGCGGGAGAATAGATCGTGTACAATTTGAGCGATTCCGACTCCGACACATTGACGACATTATGCTGCGCTCCCGCAGGCACAACTACCGCATCTCCGTCCCCCACTTCTCTTTCCAGCCCGTCGATCACAACCTTCCCGATCCCTTTTTCAAAGCGGAAGAACTGGTCGTTGTCTTCATGCACTTCAGAGCCGATCTCTTCTTTCGGGCGCAGGCTCATCAGGACAAGCTGGCTGTGCTTTCCGGTATAGAGCACTTCCCTGAAATTATTGTTTTTCAGCGCAAGCTTCTCGATATTGTCCTTGTATCCCTTCATATGATTGAAATGAATGATTAGCTGTTTATATTATAGCTCTTCGGGAGATATTTAGTAATTATCTTATCCCCAACGGGAATTAAAAAAAACATGCATTAATTTGCATGTTCGTTAGTTTTTGCCGTCAAGTTCCTTCCTTCTTTCTACTTCCTCGAAATCCTCGCGCGTGACATTCGAAACGGATATTATAGTAAAAACTCCGATAAGAATAACAATGGCGGTTGCCAAAAAAAATGTTGTTCTTAGCCACGCATCGCTATAATAAAAGATAAAGGCATAGCCATATAAGATAAACGATTTTGCCAAAACCGTTTCCGATGCTATGAAGACCGGAAAGCATTTGTCGTCATATTTATATATTTTCTTCACTGCGAAGAAAATGCCGGATATGAGAATCGTTGATACAATTCCAATTGATAAATATTTTCCTCCCGATAAACCAAGGGTGAAAAGATCTGCCAATGCCAGCAACAGTACTAATTTTGTCATTATCTTTTCCGGATTAATTATGACATCCGTTACATCCATATCGTTGCAACAGTTGCATTCCTTATTACAAAACATTTTAATCACCTTTTATCCATATTTTTAATGAACCGTCATTGCCATATTTTATGGCTCCAACTCGCATGTCAGTTGTGCTTTTCACAACGGTACATTGTACACTAACTGATATAATTGTCAAGGTTGTCAGCAGAATGGAAGGAATAAACATTGACAATCGATGAATTATATGATAACCTCAAAAGCTGACAAACTTGTCAGAGAGGTGCATAGAAAATGATAATTGTAGATTTAGCAGTTCAGTACTGGTTGCTTTGGTTGATATTAACCATAGCGAGCCTGGTTGCAACATTTTATTGCCAGGTAAAATTTATAACGAAAGGAGTCGCAAAATTGGATATTATAGAAGCACTCCGAAGAATCTGGCCCGTGATCCTGTTCGGATTCATATCCTTTATTTCAGGAGCAATGTTTCTCATCGCCATTGCGGTTGGAATATTGCGTGCAGCATAAATGCACGCTTTTTTTATATGAAAAAAGCGGCCGCCGTTTCGGAAGTCATTGACTTCAGATCCGGTGAACCGCAATATAGCTGGAATGTTTTTAAGATCTCGGAATCGTCTAAGATTGATTCTTTCTGTTCAAGATCTCATTAACATTGAGCTTTGTCTTTTCGCTCTTATAATATTTGTATTCTTTCGGAAATCCATAATAGTTCCCTACAATGCTTGTGAAGAAAGAGCTTCGCAAAACATTATACACCTGAATCTGATGTATCCAGTCATCCAGGGCAGTATCTAGTTCATTTATCGACTCAGAGAACTCCCTTTGAGTTTGCTCGGGCAAATGTGCCGAGACGATCTGAGGGAAAGCTTCCTTGATTGATAATGCCTGAACCTGGAATGCCAAGGCTGATTGGACCTGCGCGGTGGCATTTCCTTCATTAACAGCCTTATAGTATTGCGCACGTTCTTTCGTTGCTTCCTTGAAAACTTCAGATTCGTGATCGATGTATGTTTCATATATCGCCCATAATCCTTCGATCTTGTTCGTGCTTATGTCTAATTGGGCGCCATACCCGGATTCTTTCTGCTGTACCAGTTGTTCGTTGTATATCAGGTCATTGTATGTAGACGACCACCATCCTAAGATGCCGGCACCTGCAAAGACCGCTAATACAACAAGGGCCAGTATTCCCAAAAGTATTTGTTTTGTTGAAACCATTTTTCTTCCTCCTTTTACCCGTATAGTTTTCTCAATTTCTCATCCGTTCCTTTGACCAGGCTCAGAACGCCTGCATCATAATTTCCGAAGTTTATCGGATCAGCCGCGCCTTGCATAACCTCTCCCAGATCGGAAGCTGTCAACTTCGGAAGGCCTCGGCCGGCCGAATATGTCATTCGGTATTTCTCTGGCTCTACATCCGGCCTGATCAGCCAAACAAGCCCGTTGTTCTTTCCTTTCTCACCCAGTCCTATATATCGTCCGTACCTCGTAGCGTAAGTTTCCGGATCTTTCACTCCTGTCTGGATCAGAACCGTGACTTCCGCTATTCCGTCCTTTTTCAGCTTGTCCAAGATGGCAAAACTTTCTTCAGCCGCTTTTTGCGACAGAACATGATGCGGATCCACGATGCCGTAGACCTGCTGAGACGGAAATGCCGGCTCGCCGGATGGCACCTCTTTATTGGTGTCATAGTCCGACTCGCTGACGCATCCCGCACTGAAGACAGCCGCTATCAAAAAAATAAAGACAACTGATAATTTAGATAGCTCCTTTATCTTTTTCATCTTCAACCTTCCCGGAACATTTCGGACAGCTATGTCTGAATTTCTTGGTACATCCCGCACCGCCGCCTCCTGCGCACGCACAAGCGCACGCACAGGAGACACAAGCGCACGCACAGGACGTGCTTCTTCCGCCGAAACCTCCGCCTCTGCCTGAATGGCTGCTGGAGGAATGGTCGCTGCTTCCCCTGGAACTTCCCGAAACAATCACCGGTGATATATAATCGTCGTCATCTTTCTTTCTGCGCCGGCGAATTGATTCGCTGCTGCTATAGCTTCCGCCATAGTCCGATCCATCATCAGACGATGATGCCGAACCGATGAAAAGAACGAAAGCTATAAAGAGAAAAACTCCTATTATAACTATCAGCAAGAATCCATCACTTCCCCCGGATTGCCCAGACTTCTCCAAGAGAGTCTGATTGTATGTTCCGTTGGGAAAGCTGACTGAGATCGGAAATTTCTCTCCGTTTCCCAGATTTTTCTTGTTCCACGTGACTTCCTGTCCGCTTATCGAACTCGGTTTGGGATCAGTTTTCAGCCCTTCGACTTTCGCCGGAGAGATGAGTTTTATGGTCAGATCGTCCGTTACAGCGCGGTCATACCAGCCCGGCGTGAACCTTAGCCGGTATCCCGCATCCGCCTTCTCCAAAAGTTTATTTTGGACAATGGTAAAATTGAACCGGATCTTCTCCTGAGGCTGATAGTCGCGGTCAAGATCAACTCTTACTCCGGACCATCCTCCGCCATTGTCAGGTTTGACCGATTTAGCCGCCCCGCCGAAACTCTTTATGGAGTAATCGGAATTGGGCGTCCCGACAGTAACCCATGGTATGTGACCGCTTTTCACGATCCATTCCTGTTCATAGGCGATTTCGATCTCGCCGTTCGAATGCGGAATTAAAGTCACCCTATATTCTTTGATCCCATAAGTTCCGGTATCACCTGCTAAAACTCCAGGCGCAAAAAACGATACCAGGAAAATTACCGCCAGAATTGGAAATATCCATCTCGTTTTCATTTTCTCTCCTCCGCTAAGTCGCATTGAGCCTCTCCAGAGGACAACCGCCTCCGCAGATCTGTATGTATTGGCACTCGGCGCATTCTGCATTCTTTTTCGCATATTCCCCGCTTCTCAGGGCTATGCAAGTCGGATGCTGCCAGATATTCTCCCACGGATCGGTCAATATGCTGCCGACATTTTCGTGTATCCATGACTGGCATGGGATAACAAAACCGTTGGGTTCTATGGTCATATTATATTGGGCCGCGGAACATGCCTTTATTCCAAAGGACAGGTCGATCGGATTCAGCCGATTATAACATGTCGGCGAATACCACTGCAGATCGATCCCGAGTTCCCGGGCAACAGCTTGAGCCTTCAACAAAACTTCTTTCAGCTTGGTTTCATCCAAACCGTTTTCCTGTTTTGCTTTCAGCCCCTTGCCGCTGCAAATGAGCGCATTGCATGCCATTGTCTTCAGTCCCAGCTCTTTTCCGAATCTGATAAGATCCGGGAAATTGTCGCAGTTTTCTTGCGTTAAGGTGGTGTTGGTCACAACTTCAAGGTGATTTTCCATAGCCACCCTGATCCCCTGGACAGTTTCGTCCCAGGCTCCATTCACTCCAACCATCTTGTCATGGATCTCTTTCTCTGACGACTCCAGGGATACCTGCACATAGTCAAGGCTCGCATCATGCAGATCCTTCGCACATTGCGAAAGCATCCTGCCGTTGGTGATAAGCCCCGTGACAAATTCCCTGGCATAGCTTACAAGCTCCGCCAGGTCTTTTCTGCAAGTCGCTTCTCCGCCTGTGAAAGTCACATGCGGAACACCGATCGCCCAAAGATGATCTATTATATCTTTCCACTCTGACGTGCTGAGCTCTTTGACATTCCTGGATCCTCCCGCATAGCAAAAACTGCAACGATTGTTGCATTTGTATGTTAATGCAAGGTCCATTCTGGCCGGCGCCGCCCATGTTACAGGATTTATCTCCTGGACACCCAATTTCAGATCCTCAACCGGACACGCTCCGCAAGATATTCCCATCAGAACGCCATAGATCTTTTCAAAATCCATTTGCAGCTGTTCGACCGGAACTTTCGGATATATCCCACGCATCTCTGCGACAACTGACCGTACGATCTCTTTTTCGGCATAGGCTCCTTTATTCGGTTTCGTCTTCCAGACTTTTTCAATGAAAATCTCTATGAAATCGGCGGCTGTTTTGTTGACAAGCAGCAGATTTATTCCATTGATCCATACCATATTGTTCCCGTTCTTGTCCCTTCTCATGTGTATCCTCATGACACCAGGAATCGTCACATGACGGACTCCGTTCTCAGTGTATGCTTCATGAGGTTCTTTCTTTTTTCTCTTGAACATTCTATACCTCCTTATACGGTATTTATTGCATCTCTATCGCTATTAAATTGACAAGGTGCAACCCGAAATTCTCTCATGAAACCATGTTTTTGTCAATACTATTCTGCGCCAGACCTGCCTGCTCGCCTCGCTGTCAGCCTCCGGCGAAGCAGGCCGGCAGGTTTTCCTCACTTGAAACATTCAACTCTCCGCTTGGTTATGAAAAAAGAACGGGATTCACCCATTCCTGTTATTTCGTCACAAGCCACGCGCGGGACCATATCCTGGATATATTATAATATCCGTTCTCGACCATCAGGCCGAATGAAAGTTCCTCCCTTGCAAAATATCCGTCTCCGCCGAATTTTCCCCGGAGGCCTTTTCTCTCATCCTCGTCAAAACAAGTTCCCCAGCGATCCTTTTCATACTCGATGAATGTCCAAAAAGCATCCGCGATATCGAGCTTCTGCTCCGGAAATGTTTCATATTCATCGTCCGTGATCGCCTTGAACAAATAGCGAAGACCGAACTTGGGGACTATCCTCATCTGAGCAATGAATCCGCAATCTTTGGGAACTTCAGCTTCGGACATAAATGCCGCAAAATTCTTGAAATTTTCCCTCGACCGGGCCGGCTGGATCCCGAGAACGCGTATCAGCGCTTCGAAATCCTGTTTCGTCACATCATTCTCGAAATAGATCACCCCGCCATTTGCTTCCTGCGATGGCGCGCCGACGAATGGATTGACCTTTTTCGGATCCTGATAGCCATATATTCCATTTCCCTGCGGAGCGAATCTGGCAAGATCGCTCGGACGGATCTCAATATTTCTGTCCGGCCAATCTGGCGGATAGATCCTGATCTTTTTTCCAAGATCGATCACTATTTTTCCTAACATTATTTCTTTCCTCCATGTTTTCCATTTCACCTGCCTAAAAAGACAAATGATCATCCGTTATCAGATGACCATTCAGTGTATGGCAACTTCAAGGACTAGTCAAGAAGGATGTAAATAAACGAAATATATTCGCCTTACTTTCGAACATGGGAACTTTAGATAATGGACAGATTCCGAATCCAATGGTTTACAAAATCTCTTTTTTGTTATAAGTTATAAGTTGTAGGCTGTGTTTGATTATTCGGGGATCGTCTAACGGTAGGACAACAGGTTTTGATCCTGTTTATTGGGGTTCGAATCCCTATCCCCGAACAAAGTAAAATAAAACAGTGCGAATCGTACTGGTTTATTTTTTTTCTGCTCGCGGGATGGTTGATTTGACCTCACCCCCGTTATGGCACTGAGGCGCCTTCGAATCCCTATCCCCGAAAACAATAAAAAAACCGATCAGTTCCGTTTTTTTTTGTTTATGTTTGATATTTTTCCTATCCCACCACTTCTCCGCCGAACATCTCCAAAGCCGAATTCACCAGATCGCTGCTTTCTTTCGGCGCCCTTGCTTCCTCGATCCTGTAGCCCATATTCTGGGCGTCGTCCTTACTTATGAATTTCAAAAAAACATTAGCCTTCAAGATCTCCGACGCAACCTTCTCGACAATGGACTTGCTGGAAACCTTCTGAAGCTTGTCTTTGTGAAAAGAATATTGGCAGGAAATTATGATCGTATTATTCTCAACGCTGACTGGCTGGCATGTTTTCAGGAATGCGGTAAGCGAGTGATTGTGCAACTTCACTTCTTCCAGGATCTCGCACCATTCGCTTTTCACCGCCTCAAGATCGAACGTGTTATTGCCTGCAACTTCAACCCGTTCCGGCGGTTCTTCGGCGGTCTTTTCAGGCTCCGCCTCAACACTTGGAACAATGTCGGAACTTTTCGGGAAACCTATGCTCTCTTTCACCATATTCTGCAATTTTTCGATCGATTGAACCACGCCGCTCCTTTTCGGTTCTGTTTTTTCTTTTTCTGCTGCGCTTGCTTCAGCTTTTTTTTCGACGCGGCCGGCAATTACGCTCTTTGCCGGATCCTCTTCTTCGGCAACGTTTATCTCGCAAATGGCAAGCTCAAGAGGAAGCTGCGGAAGAATGGCAGACCTTATCTCTTCTTTTGCTCCAATGAAAGCGCGGATGATCCTGACAAGCTTCGACACCGTAACTTTTTTTGAAATGCCTTCAAGCTCAGCGACCTGTTCTTCAGTAAGCTCGGATGAGAATTTATTTTTCATTCCGGGGCTGACCTTTATAAGGATCAATTTTCTCGCATATTCAACGACAGACTTCGCGAATTGCTCGCTGTCATATCCGTCATCATTGATCTTGTTCACATATAATATGGCTTCAGAATATTTTTTTTCCGCGATCAGATCCACAAGCCCGATAGCCTTGGCAATATCCACCACGGCCAGGATCTCCTGGACCTCTTTCATAGTCACTTCGCTGTCCCCGAGAGAAAGTATCTGTCCCAAAAGGCTTTGGCTGTCACGGAGGCCGCCGTTCGAATTTGTGGCAATGAAATCAAAAACTTTTCCTTCCACTTTCACGCCTTCCTTTTCCGCTATTTCCGCAAGGCATTTCTTGATCTCACCGATCTTCAGCCTTCTGAAGTCGAATTTCTGACATCTTGAAATTATAGTTGCGGGGACCTTGTGCGCTTCGGTCGTTGCAAGTATGAAAACAGCATGCTGCGGAGGCTCTTCCAGGGTTTTTAAAAGCGCATTGAAAGCGCCTTTGCTCAGCATGTGGACTTCGTCTATTATATAAACTTTATATTTTCCGCTTGTGGGCGCAAAATTTATCTTTTCGATAAGATCCCTGATCTTGTCGACCTGGGTATGAGTTGCAGCATCGATCTCAATGAGATCCAGGAACCTGTTCTGGTTCATATCAACGCAAACCGAACACTTGTTGCATGGCTTCCCATCGACCGGGTCCTTGCAATTGATGGTTTTAGCAAGGATCCTCGCTACAGTCGTTTTTCCCGTTCCTCTCGGACCGGAGAACAGATAGGCATGCGCTATTTTCCCGCGCTTTATCGCATTTTGTATGGTTTTCACAACATGCTCCTGCCCGACAACCTCGTCAAAATTCGTCGGCCTGTATTTTCTGTATAGCACAGTGCTCATAGGCGTACTTGAGGGTTAAATGATATTGATATAATATTTACGTTTCAAGATAATATTTTGCGATCGATAGTGTAATGTAAAATGCAAATATCAAAAATAAAAATGTCACTGTAAAATTAAAATATTTTAACTTTGCATTTTAAATTGTCATTTTGATCTTTGCAGTTTTAATTTTACATTTCACGATCTCAACATCCGAACATATTTTGCAGAATAAGACAAGATCCTGCATAAAAAAAGCAATTCTCTGCCCTAATCAGTATAGCACAATAATATAAAAACAAAAGCTTGAAAAAGCTTATGTTTTATGTCCTAAATAAATTTGAAAAAACGCTCCCGTGCGGCCAATTAGCCCGACAGATCATCGAATATCTCTTCTTTCTCTTCATCTTGGAATTTCGCTTCTTTCTTTATCTCGTCGATGTCAGGAGTCCATTCGTCCTCGATCAGATCCTGCGCGCTGTTCTCTTCATCAAGACCCGCCTCTTTCCCGGACTGTCTTCCGGAAATTTCATCCTCTTCTTCGTCGTCTTGTTCGAATTCTCCGGCATCGGCGCTGGATTCATCCATCAAAGCCTCGATCGCTCCCCACTTGCTGACCTTTTCTTTTGGTACGACCAAAATGACCTCATCCCCTTCCTTCGCCTTGAAATAGGTTACGGAAGCAAGAAGCACCTTATATTTTTTCTGTTCCGCAAGGATATAATATTTCCCCTTGTTGTCTTTCATCACAGTTCCTATTATCTTCCTTCTTTCAATAGGACTGATCTGCTTATATACAAAAGATCCGTCATCAGTTATCGTGAGTTTCAACAGATCCCCTTCCACCAGCTTTGATTTGCTCGCATAGTTCACAGGCACAGGATATTTCTTTCCGTCCATTCCGATCATCTTTTCTCCGTCAAACGCGCCCTCAATGATCTGGCTCGCCATCGAATCGCTTTGAACTCTCCTTGAATTGCCTGCATCCAGCTGCTGAAGGATCTGTTTTGCGCCGGCTATGTTCCTTTCGGCGTTTTCTATCATCTGTCGAAGCAAAACTATTTTATTTTGTTTTGATTCTTCCATATTTTATTTTTATTTTATTACGTACTGATATTATAACAGATTATATTAGTTTGTAAATAATATTTTTTTCATGGCCGATTTTGTTGCAGTAAGCGGGAAAAATGGTAGAATAATAGCAAAACCGGCTCGCAACGAAAGTCCGGTAAGGCCTGAAATAACTTGCTCCACGCTAAGAATCATTTACACAAGAACTATGATCAACGATCCCGACAAAACTAAAAAATATCGATTCAGTCTTTGGAAGATCGGAATTTTGGCGATAGTAACGGCGTATTTTTTAAATATTGCCCTCCACTATGCGCAATGGACCTTTCTTGATAATGTGGACCTGATTATACACGAAGCGGGACATTTCATTTTCGGAATTTTAGGCAATGAGTTTCTGGCGGTCGCCGGAGGAACGCTCCTGCAGATTCTCATGCCGCTCGCATTCGTCACATATTTTTTTCTCACCGGTCAGAAATTTTCCGGAGCACTGACGATGTTCTGGCTTGGACAAAGTTTCCTGAACGTGTCGGTCTATGCGCAAGATGCGGTCCGGGGGAAGCTTCCGCTTCTTGGCGGGGACGGATCGATCCATGACTGGAACTTCATGCTCCGTCATTTGAATTTGCTGCCATCGACAGATCCCATTGCAGGCGCGATACATAATTTCGGAGTAGCTCTTCTTTTCATGGCAATGATCGGCGGCCTGCTTTTCAGCCGGGAAAGGAAAAATGATCCCGGTTCTATTTAGATGTTTTCAGGATCGCGCCGATGCCATATTGATCGAATTTCTCATTTGAGAAAATCAGGTGTTTTATTTTTATCTTATTCGCGATCGCCTCTTCAATGATCTCATCCGCGAGATCGTCCACTTTCGTCATTTCGGTCTTATCATTGGAACAAGTTTTCTGATATGGAGAAATATAACGGCACTTCGGACAAACATATCCCGCCTCCTTATAGTTTTTCCCGATGACAAAAGTCTCAACATTATGAAAATGGAAATTATCCACGACAGGGCCGATGCCTAGAACCGCCAGATTGTTCTTATCGCCCGACTTATTGAAGATCTCATCGATCAGCCTTTCTTCCAGGCTTCGTTCATGCTCCTCAATGACTTTTTGGCTTCTTTTTTTGATCTCATCGATCTTATAATTCGGCATTATCGGATAAGAACCGACAAGCGCGTTTTGCGATCTCTCCCCCAGGATCTTCCTGAATTTCTCGGCATATTCCTTATGTGCGCCTATGACAAGATGGCCATAGCCTTTCTTCCCGAACTTGAAATAACTCTCCGTTTCCTTGCACACTTTTTTCAGATGCTTGTTCTCATGATCCTCGATGTGAGCCTGGACATTCGATTCGCGGAACCCCCTTGCGGCTTTTATCCTCTGAGGCACATCGCTCGAAATTATTTCCGATATTTTTTCTATTTCTCCGAGGAAGAAACTGAAAAAGCGCGCCTTGTCCCTCTCTAAAACGACAACCAGATATTTCGGATGGCTTTCAACCGCTTCGAGAAGCGGATGGATATAGAAATCCGGACCAATGACGAATCTTGAAGGGATGTATGACGGCACATGGTAGAACTTTCCGAAGCTTCCGATCCCGCAGAACATGACTATGCTTCTGGTTTCGGCCGGGATCCTGAGAAGCCTTATTCCCCCCTTCATTTTTTCTGATATTTTCCGGATGCCCTTGATGACATTTGCAGGATAAATCCCCTCCTTCTCTATTCTTTGCATTTCTTCCGAGATCACGGAATTCGCCTCTGAAACAAAATTCCTTCCGGGCCTGACGCCGATATAAAGGCTGAAAAAAACCTCCCCCTTTCCTCTTTTTTTGGAAAGCTCTTCGATCTTCTTGCTCGTCAAACGCTCAATGTTCATTTTGCCTCTTGCCATATTTTGTTATTATATTTTATATGATCATTATACCATCGATAGGGACATTGTCGAAATAATTATCAACAAAAAAATCCCTTCCATCTGATTTGTTTCAACAAAAAGATCAGAAAAGGATCATCGGAATAAATACAGTCACTGCGCGAATCTGAATGAGTCTATCATGCCGGAAAACATATCTTTGTTTTCCAGATAAGATTTATCCGAACTTTCAACTTCATACTTTCCTTCTTTTTCCACGAGATTATTCGAAGTTTTCTTTCCATTCATGTTATTGATATGGGTTATGCCAATGATCGCATTGCCTTTTAATAAATATATGGATTCGGTATCATAGTCGCATTTGCATCTCGAATAATAATCATCGAGCTTACCCTTGAATACTTTCGGGAAAAAATATGTATCGCTGAGAAGCGTCGCTTTATATGCTTCAGTTCCTCCCGCCTCTATCCTTTCTATATAGAAATTCGAAGGCATCCCCTTCGATTCGACGAACCCCTTCTGGAAAGTTCCGCTGAAATATGTATTTTTCTCGACCCAGTCATTTAACGGAATATCGGAAGGTTTTTTATAGAAATTTATCATTATGGGGTAATAGCCGTTTACGGGCTTGCCGAAATAGACCGAATGCGTGGAAAGATCCTCATATTTCGTCACCTGGATATTCCAGTCCCCCGGATAGTCGATCCTGAATCCATAGTCATTGTTATAATAAACCTTCCATCCTGCCGTACCGGACGTCAAATTTTCCTCAACCTCTTTTTTGACATCCCCTTTGTTATCCGCTTCGGGTTTTATTGAATCAAAACTCCAGGAAACATAAAAAACTACGGCAATGATCGAAACAATAAATATCGAAAACAAAATAGCCATCGATCGGTCATTTTTGTTCTTTATTTTATGCATGTCGGTTCATATATAATATTTTATTATCAAAAACCGTGCGGACATCTTCATTAAACCATATCCGCATGTCCCGCGCAATCAGATGGAATTATCGGCTCGGATCAGCTTAATTTGCATCGATCATA
Organism: Candidatus Paceibacterota bacterium; assembly: GCA_041661265.1. NCBI lineage: Bacteria > Bacillati > Minisyncoccota > Minisyncoccota bacterium. The sequence continues at coordinate 28,654 of JBAZUT010000018.1, forward strand.
GTGACGGATCGATACGGTTTTGACGGGAAGTCCCCCGCTCCTTGCCAAATCCCGAAAGTGTATTTATACTGTTATAGTGGTATTTGTCTATGGATATAGGCAATTTGTTTTAATACGATAATTGATAAAAATGGCTACAATTACTTTAAGAGAGATCAAAAAAGGTTCAGTGGTCGTATTCGAAGACCAGCCCTACCAGGTTGTCGACCGATCCTTCAGGGCAAAGCAGCAGCGGGAAGCTATGGCAACCGTGATCATGCGAAATCTGGTAACGGGAAAAATCCTTGAAAAGAATTTCCAGTCTTCGGATACGATCGAAGAAGTGGATCTTGATGAAACGAAAGCTCAGTTCCTTTATAGAGAAGGAGATGAGTATTTCTTTATGGATCAGGAAACATATGACCAGTTTTCGCTCAACAAATCACAGCTGAGGGGCGCCGAGAACTATCTCAAAGAAGAGACCGAGCTCAAGATAGTCAAGTTCAATGATCTGCCTGTCGACATCATCCTTCCGCCGGAAGTGAACCTGAAGGTCATCGATGCTCCTCCGGGAGTCAAGGGCGACACTGCGCAAGGCGGATCAAAGACAGTCACTCTTGAGACCGGAATGACCATAAACGTACCCCTCCATATCAACGAAGGAGATGTCCTGGTCATAAAGACAAAAACCGGAAATTTCGACAGAAGAGAATAATTATTTTCAAAATGAAAAAGAGGGGATCGGAATTGAAAAGCGCGATAATTGCGGCAATCGACATATTCGTTGCCCTCTCTTTATATCTGAGTCTGAGCTCCCTCCTCAGGGACATAAACGCTATCAGAGTTCCACATAGACTTTTCGCATTTCTCTCATATTTCGGCCTTGGAATTGTTCTCTCCATTATGTCCATGGCAGGACTGGTCAGACTAATTAAAATCCCCGGACGCTTGATCAGCATCCTGACGCTTTCTTCCGCGATCATATTGATGCTCAGCGGATTATTCGTCATTTCGATCCTCCCCTATGAATAAAATTATGAAAAAAAATATAAAATATTACAGGAACGAGTTGCGGGAAAAACAGGTCCAGATCGACATCCTCAGGCAGATATCCGAGACCATAAGCTACAGCCTGGACCTCGAAGAGATCCTTTCCTCGATCATAGATGTCGTGAGCGGATACATAAAATCCGATTCTTGTTTTATTTACCTTGTCGACAAGAACAATATCGTTCTCAAGGCTTCCCAGAATCCGCACAAGGCGGCGCTCGGAAAAATTGCCATGAAGGTCGGAGAAGGACTCACGGGCTGGGCGGTCCAGCACAAAAAGGAAGTGGTCATAGAATCAAAGGCCTATGGGGACAAGCGCTTCAAGTTTTTCAATATGCTTCCCGAGGACAGATTTGAGGCATTCGTTTCCCTCCCTATTGTTTTCAAGGATAAGATCGTAGGCGTCATAAACGTCCAACATACAAAAAAAAGGGAATATGAAAAAGATAAAATAGCATTCCTGAAGATCATAGCAAAACAGGTTGGAGGAGCGATCGAGAACGCAAGACTAGTTTCGGAAACCGACTTTTTGAAAGACGCGCTCGAAACAAGGAAAATTGTGGAAAAAGCGAAAGGCATTCTGATGAAAGAACTTTCCATTCCGGAAGATGAAGCCTATAAGATCATACACAAGAAAAGCATGGACAAGCGAAAATCCATAAAGGAAATCGCAGAAGCGATCATCTTGTCGGGAGAAATATTGAATTGACAATCGAATGTTTAATATTTTGAATTACGAAATGCAATACTCTGTCATTCTGAAGCCGGAGGCGATAGAATCCCTTATTTTAACTCACAGAGCTTAATTATGGGATCCCATCGTTTCACTCCAAAGCCTGTCCTGAACTTGATTCAGGAATGACATTTCGTAGTTCAAAATATTTATGCAAAGGAGGAATATACACGGCAAGCAAAGAAAAAATT